>NZ_JBNGHF010000014.1:0-100515 GCF_050611805.1 Methylotuvimicrobium sp. | reverse complement strand
AATTTTTAGCTATAGCAAATTGTTTTATATGGCTATTTTGTGGGGATACCTCAGGGTTTGTCATATATCCCCATTTTCAACATAATCATCTTCAATTTTTCCCAGTGTTCATCCGTAAACATTTGTCGCGGCATAGTTTGCTTGTTTTTGGCTCAAAATAAACAAGCTATGAGGCGGAATTATTGAAATTCAAGGGTAAGTTACAAAACGGCAACAGCCCCTAATTTATTTACTTCCGATACAACAGCGCATGGGAATCGATCAGCATTTATTTCCACGCGCTCAGCTCTTTATCCGGTAATGGCTCAAAAAAAAGCGTCGCCTAATTTCCCACTCAACAATCCAGGCTTGCGTTCTCCAGCTCGTTCCTTGTCGAGTCCCAATCTGAAGTAATGAATCTAATCATAAATTTCGGCGAGTTTATATTCAGGAATGCCTTGCAGCTCCTGCATGATTTGTTGTTCTATCATAAAATCTACCTGACATTTCATCGTCGCTGACTCATTCTAGTTTAACTGTACCAGCAGAAATCAAAATGTTTCTCCAATGCTTTTGATAGAGTCAAGCCTCCCCCCTGACCCAACTTATGTTAAGTGTTATTAACATAAGCAACAGAACACAGAATCTTTGAATCATTACAATTCAAAGACAACACTTATGCATTGATGCAAAACGACGTAAAATAATCATGCTCAAAGAAGCAGGAAAGCACGATATATTATCGACTCAAACTTTTTATGATGGTCGATATCGGCATAAACAAATTATCGAGTTGTTCCGGTAAAGCCAAAAAACCAAATTGCTGGTAATAGGCCTGTGCTTGTTTATGTTTTGCGTCGACAAAAAGCCCTGCTATCCCCATAACCTGCGAGGCATCGAGTGTTTTCTGTAACGCATCGATCAGCAGTAACTGGCCATATCCTTTTCTTTGCTGATCTTTGGCAACGGCTAATCTTGCAAGCTTGGCGGCCGGTATCTTATCCGGGTATTTTTTTGCCCATTGATGCGGTATCTGGTCGGCCAGTACCTCACAAACCACGAGGGTCATAAAAGCGATAATTTCTTCGGGCTGTTGTCGATCAACCAAAACAAACGTTTTCGACAACCCCTTATCGTTATGTTGCCGAGCAATCTTTTGTAAAAAGTGGTTGAGCAATTCGTCGCCGCAATCAAACGCATTGCGATGATGTGTCTTACTCTGTGTCTCGATCGTTAAAATCGAACTCACTTAATGCGGGCCTTATAATTTTTGACCGCATTGATTAGTTTGTTATTCGGTTCAGGCGGATTGTCTAACACATCAAAGAAAAATTCAGCATCTTGTTGACTAAGATGAATCAATTTATCTTTTTCAATGACCCGTTCCGCTTTCTCAAGCGCCGCCTGTACCAAGAACTGATTGAGGGTCGCACCAGTTAAGTCGGCAGCAGCAATCAGCGTTTCTTTGATTTGTTCGCTGACTCTGGCAGTAATGCGTTCATTGTTTGCGATGGCCATGAGAATATTTCTCTATTGGTGACAAAATGTCACCATATATAAGTTGTAGCAGTTTGTCAATCATCATTCGAATCGTCATATAGTTCTTAGCGTTCAATAAGATTTATAGGGAAAGCCTCCCTTTCCCAATTCGGCCAACACCGATGATTGTTAAAAGTGTCTGTCGAAGGAAATTACTTCTAATGAAGAACATCCCAAATCATCCCTGATTCAATTACGCTAGCGAATTGGTCAGCTGAGAAGCCGTTTGGATACAGATTATCCGCTGGACTTTGTTCAGAAATTTCAAACATGACTTCCTCACAAATTTGCTTGAAATCGCCAGCATCAATATCACCTCCTTTGCGCCTTTGTGTTTCATCGGAAATCGCTTGATTCATATCACGTAACAAATGACGCTCATTACGAAGTGCAATGATTATTTTTTGGAGAGAAACCTTCAGAAAGCCTTCGAAATATTCATGGTCATGTTCAATCGAGGTTTCAATAATCCAGCAATGTGTCTGAATCTTATTGCTGTCCCGGTCACCGATTAATGCCGACAACGTTGGATCGTTTGAACCCTGATGCGTTACTTTTTGTTTCTGTCGTTCTCGAAATCGTTGTTGACGGCTGGCATTATGGAAGCGTTCTGAGCGGGTGGACTGATATTTTTTCCCGGCGCGCCTGCGGGAGTCTAAACGGGCGGACGCGGCGCATCCGCGGGTGCAATAGCGCTGACCACGATCACAACTCGAGCAGATGATGACCTGTGTATGACAACGGTGACAATGATAAAGGCGGGCGGATCGGCACATCGACAAAAAGGCCGATGAGGGCTGGATTTATTCCCCAGATATGTCACACTGAGGATCGTGCTTCGGCACGGTTTTGGGGGTATGGCGTCAGTGTTGACCGTCAAATCTTGGTGGCGTCATACCTTCTCTCAACGACACCGCTCTTTATACCGCTGACCGTGATGCTTTGCTTGATTATTGATGAATTGCGTTCGGAAAAAACCCTCCATCACGATTTTTTCAGCAGGCTATTTGAGGCTGGGGATAACGTGGGGGGATTTTAATATTCGGCAAATAACTGCGGATTTGGGCTGGTTTTTACAACAGGCTAAGATTCGCTTGAAGCTCTTACCGAACAGGCCTATGCGGAGTGGATTAAACGCTATAGTTTGAATTTTGGCAAGCGTCATCCGCGTGACTTGGGTGTTAGCGAGGTGGAGCAGTTTTTGACGCATTTGGCGGTCAACGGCAAAGTGGCGGCTTCTACTCAAAATCAGGCGAAAGTCGTTCTGTTGTTTTTGCACCGTGAGGTGCTTGCCATGGAGTTGCCCTGGCTGGATAACGTAGAGCAAGTCAAGGCGCCGAAGCGTTTGCCTGTGGTACTGAATCGCGATGAGATTCAAGCGATCTTGTCGCGGTTGGGCGGCACGAATCATCTAATCCGCAAGCCTGCTCTACGGTCCCGGCATGCGGATTAGAATAAACAGGGGCAGGGGGGATCGAAATTAGGTCATATCGTGTACTTTCCGCCTCCATTCCCGTATTCCTCTACGTGCTTTAACAGTAGTTTGGTGCGCATCGCGCGTCTAATGGTGTTACTCAAGCTTCAGACTGGGTAATCTGTAGAGGAAGCTCTAGCTTTCCGGCGATAAAGGAAAAATTGAATGAGCGAATCGAGGTTGATTGATGTTGTGCCGGTCTCTGGAAGCTGGATGGAGTTTGGTAAAGATCGAGATGAGGGTTGGACGTTTTTAGCTTGATGCATATGGGTCTTATAACCTACAGCACGGAATTTGTAACACCGTCCTAAACGTTTCGATTGTGGCTAAAGCAAATCAAAACGTTCGGAGCGGGTTGAATAACCCGCCCCGCGCGAAGTAATTAGATTAACTCTAAAATAAGTACAAAAACCAAAGCCAAACCTAAACCGCAATGGATTACGCCTTTTACACTTGCCAACGGCCCCATGTATCCGGCAGGCGGCAATTTCTGCGCAAAACCGAATCGGGAAAGCGCCTTGCGTGACGCATTGTATTGGAGACCGAGAATCGCCGCGAAAATCAAAAGGATACCGAGCGTTCCGGAATCATAATGAGGATAATGAGCGGAGGCGCCCATGAAAAATAACATCGGGACTGAAAACAATACATTCGTTCTAGAAGCCAGCCCTGCTTGCGCTGCTGCATCAGCTGCTTCAGGTATGGCCGCTTCGCCTTTCGCGGTTTTTTCAGTGGATGCGATCACTATTTTTTGATTCGGCCAAATGATTAACCAAACGTTTAAGAACATCAATGTACCGAGCATAGCACCGATATAGATATCGACCGACCACCCGCTGCCGCGGATTCCCATAATGCCGAGTCCTGTTAGAAAAGTCAGCATGGCTCCCCAGCGAAACCACCATAATGCGCGCGGCACCAACTTTTGAACGGCATCCGACTTAGCCGAAGCTTCCGCCTCTTTAAAATATTCCCCTTGCACGAAATTGAAATAGTAAAGCAACCCAATCCAGGTTATTCCGGCCAAAAAATGTCCCCATCGAAACAGCATTTCCAGACCGGGTTGTGTTGTAAAAATGTCCATTCAAATCTCCCCTCATTAATTGATTATTGTTATTTTATGCAATGATTTTTTGTCTAGCCCAAGGGTTAATTCTTTATTGACAACAATGACGAAGCCGTATCCCTGGGTCAGCGTTTGGATAGTCGCTAAGTTTTTCCTGGCTGTCAAGTCAGAAAAAGCATTAATAATTAATAATTTACTACCTTTGTTATAAGAATCGGCTCAGAAGTAAGTTAAGGCATTATGTATTAATAAAGAAAACTTCGTAGGGAGGCCGCAGACAACATAACCTCGAAATAATTGGAGCGATAATGAGGGGAAAAAGCTTTTCTGGACAACAGATTGCTGGGCTGGGGGGTAACCATAAGCATCAAGCTAAGCGTAGCTCCCCGTTGCTAAATCATTATCTACCGTTTTCGACGAGTCTAAGGAGTGTAGCCCGGATGGAGCGCAGCGCAATCCGGGAAGTTCGGAGCCACGCCATTCCCGTATTCCGCTATGCTGCATACGGGCTACGTGCTTTAAAAAACAGTTTGGTGCGCATCGCGTAACTAATGCGGTTACCCAAGCTCCTACTCTCGCCGTTATACATGAGTCGTAGATACCGTCTTGCCACCTTGGCGAATAAGACCTCGTGTTGCTTAACGAACCCGGCTTTCCCTCACCTAGCGTTAGGTGAGGGACGACGAAGGCGTCGCTCCCACAAGGGGGGCGGATGCTCTGTGGGAGCGATCCCTAGATCGCGATTTCGAAGCCACTGATGTTCAATATCCGCAGATTTATCAAACAACACCGTTCCCAGGTATACGATGACCTCTGTTTAGCAAGGTTATCGATATTTGTGTATAACGATGAGAGCTCCTACTTGGGTAACCAGTTCAGGAATCTCTAGCTTCTCGACGATCAAGGCGGATTGAACAAGCGATTCGGCCGGCTCCTTTCGCCTTTTCACGCAAGATAAAAAAACATTATCAAACGGGGGCGCCTCGAAACTATTTCAAACTCAAAAAAATTCAGCTTTCCCCCATTTTCAATTTCCCTTTGCGGATGATTTTTTTGGCTTCAGCTCCTTTGACGACTTCTCCATTTTCCTCCAGCCAAACGATGGCGCCCGTGGGACATCGTTGGATGGGGGCTTGGGTTTGGTGCTTTTTGGAATAATCGACAACGGGTAAATTGTTGGTCATCGTGATTAGGCTGGGGGCATCCATCGCGCATTTGCCGCAGGCCGTGCAGCCGACTTCGCATTCTTCTAAAACCCCATCGCCTGCTTCCAGGCTTTTACAGGCTACCCATAGTCTATGACTGACGGGGTGTATCGAAAAAAGATCCTTCGGACAAACTTCGACGCAGTCTCCGCAGGCGGTACATTTTGCTTCATCGACGACCGGCAAACCGAAGGTATTCATTGTGATGGCATCGAAATCGCAGACTTTTTCACAATCTCCGTGGCTTAAACAGCCCCAAGAACACCCTTTGCCTCCCCCTGAAACCAAGGCCTCCGCTCTGCAACTTGATATTCCTTCATATCTAGCGCGATTGATCGCGACATTGTTACCTCCGGCACAAGCTAAGCGCGCAACCTTTTTCTCTTCCGAGCCGGCATCCACGCCCAAAAATTGTGCTATCTCTTTTTGTCCTTCTTCGCTGCTTACGCTGCATTTGGCCGGCGGCATTTCGCCTTTGACCAAGGCTTCCGCAAATGGCCTGCAGCCGGGGTATCCGCAAGCACCGCAGTTGGCATGAGGCAGCATGCCCTCCACCACATCGATTCTTGGGTCTTCGTAGACATACAGCTTTTTGTTGGCAATGATCAGCATCAGCGCCAATACCAGCGTCAATCCACCCAGTGCTAGCAAAGCAATCAGAATGGTCATCTCTATCTATCCGGTTCGGAGATCAATAAATCACCTCGGCCCATTTTTTGCCGGCAATCAGTTCGGCTTTCCGGTTTTCCCATTTTTCTTTGGAACCCATGATATTGATAAAGGCTTTGTCGAGATTTTCTTTTACCTTTTCATAGCCGGCGATAAAGATATAAGTGTTGGCCGAACCGAGCATTTCGAGAATTTCTTCGGCCCTTTGCTCTATCGCGTGATCCAGTAATATCGGGTCTTCCCAATGCGGCCTTGGACTGAGCGCATGAAAGGCTTCGAATGTCGCTTTGTCGTAATACTGGGTTAGGTCTCCATCCTTGTCGTTGAGATAGAGGAGTTCGAGTCCGCTTTTCGCGCCATAAAATAAGCGGATTTTTCCGTGCCACTCTTTTTCCTGGCTGTAAATGTGCTTGATAAATGCCTTGAATGGAGCGATTCCGGTACCCATTCCAATCATGATAATGTTGGCATGTTTGTCATCGGGCACTTTAAAGGGCAATTCGAAAGGACCGGTAATCGTGATTTCATCGCCCTCACGACGGTCGCACAGGAAGTTGGAGCTCACTCCCTGATATTGCTCGCCGCTGAACTCGTCCACATAAGAACATCTTTTGACCAGCATCGTTATCAGCAATTTGCCGTTGCTTTTTTCCGGAATGTCGGCCACGCTGTAAAGCCGATGATGATAGGAATTGCCGAAGTCGCTCTTGTGTTCGAGCAGAACGCCGAAGCTTTGATCTACCTGACAATCAAATTCGGGATTGTCGACCTCCAGTAATATTTCTCGAATTTCTTCCACATTAGCGGGGGTCAGCCTTTCGGTTTTTTTGACCTTGGCTTTGTATTGCTTACTTGTATCGAGTTCTGATAAATAGGACATGGCTTTATTGCCTCATTTTGAAGATTCGTGATCAATTCGTTTGCTTTTTGAGCAAACCCGGGTGCATCCGCAATTGCCGCAGCTTAGCCTTTCGGCTAAAACGTCCGAGTCTGAAATGTTCTCGGAAAATGTTTCCCGCCATCGGGACTGCACCCAAACCCAAACCAGCAGCATCGATACTACGGCACTGATTCCAATTATAAATGTCATTAATGGCCCCCGTGTTTTATGAGCCTAAGCCCGAAAATCCCATAAACGTCAATGACAAGATCCCTGCGACCAATAAGGTCAACGCGGTTCCTTTGACTACATCGGGGACTTCCGCAAATTCCAATTGTTCTCTGATTCCTGCCATCAATATCAACGCCAAGGTAAATCCAATCCCGGCGCCCAAGGCATAAACGAGACTCTGGCTGAGGCTGTAGGCTTTGTTTGTTTGAAAGAGCGCCAAACCTAAAATGGCGCAATTGGTCGTAATCAGCGGAAGAAAAATCCCCAAGGCTCTAAATAAAGTAGGACTCATCTTCTTGATGAACATTTCCACCAATTGCACGGTGGAGGCGATCACGACGATATAGCTAATCAATTGTAGAAAGGGCGCATCGATAGCCACCAATAATGCATGGATACCATAGGCGCAAATTGAACTGATGAGCATGACGAAGGTAACCGCGCCTCCCATTTTAGTGGCGGTTTCCATTTTTCCCGAAACGCCGAGAAAGGGGCAAATGCCGAGGAAGTAGGCCAAAACGAAGTTGTTGACCAGGCTGGCATTGATAAATATGCTCCAATAGGATTCGGTATTCATCCTTTCGCTTTTTTAACTTTGAAATAATTAAACACAATCAGCCATAACGCCAACGTAAAAAAGCCGCCTGCCGGCAGGATCATAATGATCCACTCTTGAAACGATTCCGGAAATATCGCGACATCGAACAAGCTTCCATTACCAAGTAATTCTCTGACCGCACCCAGACAAAAAAGCGCTAATACGAAGCCGACTCCCATACCCAAGGCGTCCATGATCGATTTGCCTATGGTATTTTTCGAAGCAAAGGCCTCTGCGCGGCTCAGAATGAGGCAATTGACCACAATCAGAGAAATAAAAGCCCCGAGGTTTTTATGCAAATCGACGCTGATGGCCTGAATGGCATAATCGACGATCGTGACAAACGTGGCGATAATGAGAATAAAAGAGGCAATCCTGACTTGCTTGGGAATAAAGTTTCTTAAAGAAGCGACCAGTATATTGGACATCAACAGTACGAAAGCCGTCGCCAAACCCATCGCCAGCGCATTTTGGGCGGTATTGGACACCGCCAAAACCGGACACATGCCGAGCACCTGCACGAATACAGGGTTTTCACGCCAAAGCCCCTTGATGAACTCGTCGGTGGAGCTTGGCTCGGCCTTTTTGTCGGTATTATTGGTTATCCGAGTACTCATTTTGAATCCGGATTGACGTTAAACGTTTCGATTTGATTGTATATCAATGGTGCCATGACTGACGAACTTTCACCGATGATATTGCCGATGGCTCTCGAAGAAATGGTTGCGCCGGTGATACCTTCCACTTCCCATGGATTGGATTTACCCCCTTGCTTGACCGGTATCACCTTATTTTGAATCCGAGTCGATTCAGGATCGAGTTTGGCCGAAAGCGCTTTGAAGTTAGCCAGAAAGTTTTCATCCTTTTCGATCTTATCTCCCAATCCCGGCGTTTCCTTGCTCTCAAGCACATAAAAACCGACGATGGTTTGCGAATGGGGATCGTAGCCGTACAAAATCCGAATGACGTCGGCATAGCCTTGGCCGCGGGCCTCGATGGCTACGCCGATGAATTCACCAGCGTCGTCGTAACCTGCATAGACTACCTGACTTTTTCCATCCGGAGCTTCGACAGGCTTGAAATTCCCGTCCGCTCCCAATAAAAACATCCGTGTATTGCTGATGCCCGGCAGGACTTTGAAAACCGCTTTTTCCAGCGCTTCGGTTCGTAAACGATCGATTCTTTCCTTGGTGCCTTCATAGACCAGGACGATCAGCAAGGCGCAAAAAATGCCTATACTCACCATCGCGATCAGCATCTTTTTGCTTTCTTCGGAAGGATTGGTTTGACTCGATACAGGGTGATTGGCATTCATGCTTTTACCTTTCAGGTCCCGTAAACTTTAGGACGGATGAGTCGGTCGATGTGAGGCGATAGCGAATTTCCCAATAAAATGGCATACATCACGCCCTCGGGCAGACCGCCCCAAATCCGAATAACGACTACCAGCAGCCCAATAAAGATGCCATAAATCACGACGCCCAATGGCGTTATCGGGGAACCCACCATATCAGTGGCCATGAATACCGCCCCCAGCATCAAGCCGCCGGAGAAAAGCATAAATTCCGGAGAAGGATAGATTTCCGGATTAATCCAATACAAAATGCCGCTCAAAACATAAACAGCACCTAAAATGGCGACAGGAATGCGCCAGTTCATCATCTTGCGGGCAATTAAATAGAGCCCGCCCAATGCGATCAACACGGAAGATGTTTCTCCGATCGATCCGCTGATAAGTCCCATGGCCAAATCGGCACTTTCCGTGGTAACTTGATCGAACTTAAAAGCAGAAAGCGGCGTGGCGCCCGATATGCCGTCGACGACAGGTTTTGCAAACGGAAAAGTTAGCACCGATTCGGACACGCGGGTGAATCTGTCCGCCAAAAAAGCCGGATGCCAAGTCGTGATCGCGACTGGAAAGGCAGCTTGTAGAATAGCTCTTCCGACCAAAGCCGGGTTAAAAGCATTGTAGCCTAGACCGCCAAAAACGAATTTGCCCAAGGCAATCGCCAATACGCCGCCGATGAAGGTCATCCATAATGGAAAAATCGGCGGTAACGTCAATCCCAACAGCAAACCGGTAATCACCGCCGAGCCGTCGGCAATCGTGCTCGGCCGGTTGGAGAATTTGTTCAATAGATGCTCGGTCAATACGCAAGCAATCAGGGAGGTGAGAATCACCAAAAGCGCATTGATGCCGAAGGCATAAATAGCAAAGACCGTAACCGGCAGAAGCGCATAGATTACGTTGCGCATGATCACATCGACGCCGACCCCTTTGTTGATATGGGGCGAACTGCTGATACGTAGGGTTTTGCTAAACATGGGCAACCGCCGATTTTCTTTTTCTGACGATTCCTTTGGCGACTCTGAAATATTGCACCAAAGGAATATTGGATGGGCACACATAGGAGCAAGAACCGCATTCGAAACAATCCATCAGATGGTACTCCTCGGCCATCGTGTCGTAAGCTTCGGATTTTGCCAAGATGCCCAATCGCGAAGGATTCAGGGAAATCGGACAGGCATCGACACAGGCCCCGCATTTGATACACGGATAGATTTTGTCGCTTCTTTTGACATTTTCATCGCCGAACACCACGATGCCGGATGTGCCTTTGACAATCGAGATATCCAAGTCGGAGGCCGAAATGCCCATCATCGGCCCGCCCATATAAATTTCGCTGAGGTTTTCTGCGGCTCCGACGTGTTCCAATACAAAGCGTAGCGGCGTCCCGACCGGAATCAGATAATTGCCTTTTTTCTTGATTCCGGGTCCGGTAATCGTGACCACTCTTTCCTGAATGCCACGGCCATGAGGCAACAATCTTCCGATTTCGGCCGTCGTGGCGACATTGACCGCTACGGCATGAACATCGATCGGAAAACCGCCTGAAGGAACCTCTTTACCGAGCAATGCCGTAATCAGCATTTTCTCGGCGCCCTGAGGGTATTTGACGGGAACGACTTTGACTTTTACCGGCAAATCGTCAGGAATCCGATCGGCTAAATGATCGGCGGCATCTTTTTTGTTGGCTTCGATACCGATAATGACCTGTTTGGCGTCGGTGACTCTGAGAAGATATCGAATGCCGGTGAAAATATCATCCGCCTGTTCGAGCATGACTCGATGATCGGTAGTCAGATAAGGCTCGCATTCAATCCCGTTGATGATCAAGTGCTCGCAGAATTTTCCTTCCGGAATTTTCAACTTGACGTGGGTCGGGAATGCGGCCCCGCCTAAGCCCACAATACCGGCATCTTGGATGCCTTGTAAAATGGCTTCCGGGCTTGCCGACAGGGGAACAGGCAAGCCTTCCACGACTTCTTGTCCGGAAAAAGGGAATGTTTCAAGATAAATGCCGCTTGCCTTTTGACCGCCGATGACCGGCACATTGGCGATTTTCCTGACAACCCCGGAAACCGGAGCATGCATCGGAACCGACAGATAGCCGTCGGCCTTGGCCAGCAGCTGTCCCCGTGCGACCTCCTGGCCTTCGCGTACGATGACTTGAGCCGGCTTGCCTATATGCTGCTGCATCGGAAGGACAATCAACGGAGGAAACGGAAACTGCCGGACGGGCAGTTTGTTCGTGTCCTCCTTGTGTTCCGGGGGATGTACCCCATGCTTGAAAGTATTTGAAAAAAATTTCAACACGGCATCAATTGAATTTTTCGCCTCTTTTGATCCATTTCTCGATATCGGCGGCGCTTCTATCGGCAGGCAGTCCCGGATGGATCACGCCGGCGGTACATTTTTCAGCCGCCTTGACCAAATCGCTGTAAGGCCCGGCATTGGCATCTTTGATAAAGGCCTTTTTATCGTTGTTGTAAGCGAAGATATTGGGGTTCAGGTTGATGCACTCGTCACAGGCTGTGCAATTCTCCGTTTCAAGCCAAGGCTCCATGCTATCCGCTTTGACTTCGGCTGCGCCTGTCGAGGTTTCTGTTTCGGTTTTATCCAATGCCAAGTCCATGATGCCTGATCCCTCATCACCGGCTAGCTTCATCAAACCCTTGGCAATCTTTCCGACGACTTCAGTCCGGATTTTGCTTTCTAAATCTTCCACCGGCGTTGTTTTGTCGTCTTTAATGCCGGCAATGGCTTTCAACATGATCCAGAAATCCCTTCTTTCCTCGCAGGACAGTACGATCGTTTTCGAGACCAAAACCCGACTGAGTAGTTGTTTGCTATCCACGGCCCAAATGAACGGAAATTTCCCTTCTCTTTCGGATTCGTCTAGTTTTAGGAAGTCGGCCAAAACCACCATATTTTCATTCCAAGTATCCCGAGGTGCCTTGCGGAAGTGTTTTCTAAACCGTGCTTCGGTCAAGGCGAAATCGGCAAAAGTCATCGCAACTTCCATCGATTTTTGTCTACCGCCTTCGAGGTATTTCAGTTCATAGGTCGGCCATAGCTTGTCCATCGCGGGGTTGCCCTCCAAGTCGAATGCCTCTTGAGGCGTCACGCCTTTGTCGGGGTTGTAGCGGAAGATTGGATAGGCTCTGGACTCGACAACCAATTTGGCTTGATGCGCCCCCATGTCGTCACCCACGCCGTGCTCGGGTTGGCAAGTGGTGTACAGATTGAACAGCGCCGGTCTTTTCGTCATCAAGCCGTCGATGAAGCCTTCGATCATGTGGCTGGTGTTGGCCAGTGTGGCTTGCATGACATAGGTATTTCTGTGCGCCATGCCGATCAAGCCTATTTCTTTTCTGGATTCGGATTTGCCTTTCCCGACTTTGCCGAATTGCGCCATGTCGGAGACTTGACCGACAAAACCCGAAGTACAAGCTTGGCCGCCGGTATTGGAATAGACTTGGGTATCGACAACCACTACTTTAATGGGTTTGCCCGAGGCCATCATGCGCGAAAGATTTTGGAAACCGATATCGTACATCGCGCCATCGCCGCCCAAAGCCACGACAGGCGGGCACAACTTCCACTCTTGGTCGGAAAACTGTTCCCAATTGAAATAGCTGAAGAATTCGTTATGATCGCGGGGATTGTATTTTCCGCTCAATTCCAATTCGGCTTTACGTATCAATTTGAATCCGTCAGCCATTTTGGCCATATGACCTTCAAAAATCCCCATAGCCAAGGAAGTACTGTCTTGGAACAGATGATTCGCCCAAGGGAACGGATAGGGATTGTACGGATAAGTACTGCCCCATACCGAGGTACAGCCCGTCGCATTGGTCATGCCCATCGTCGAGCGGCCTTTTCCGGTGACTCCGTTGGTATATTTCCAATGCAAGTGTTTCAAACCGGCAATGGTTTGCGTCGTTTCGGTCAACCATTCCTGGTCGATCGGGGAAGAACCTTTTTCATGCTCCAGTCTACGGGCAATCCCGGACATGGTCAGGTCCCCGCCCTGCATTTCGGCGACAATCTTGGACATCATGTCGGTGTCCGTGACGTTCATCGTGTTCATCAATTTGAGTTGAACATGTTTCTCCAGCTTTTCAATCAGTTCCTGAAGATAAGTCACATGTTTTTCGACCCGTGGAATCATCAGGGACTCCACCGTAGCCATGAATAGATGAACGACCGACTTCTCGGAGCAACCCAAACAGGCCCCGTCGCCACTGGCAAAACTTTGATAGGCTCCTTTATCCAACAAGATGGTTTCCAGAGGACCTATTTTCTCTTCCAAGTCGTCAACGCGATGAAATTTTTTCGGAGTATTCGGAAGGTCGCTCCAAAAGCCCCATTCCTCTCTCAATTTTGCAATCGATTCATCGGTTTGTTTGACTACCCTCAATGCGTCGTCATCGCAGACCTTGACGCATTCCATACAGCCTTTACAGGTCGTAGGATTGACAGTGATGCTGAATAAGCCCCCGCTATTGGCTGCTTTCTTTTCGTGCAGGTCATAGTAGGGCCGAGTCAGCGAAAACTGGAAATCGCCGAGTTCGTCCCTGAACCATTGCAGTTCGGTAGCGAGCAATGAGTCCTTCGATTCTTGTTCGATAACGGCATCGATGGCTTCATTGACCATGTTGTTCACGGTGACCCCCTCGTGCGGCTCATTGAAAAGCGCACGAATTTTGGGTTCCAGCTGTTTGACGGTTTTAGGAAGAAATTCGAGTTTGTCGTGTTTCCGTTTCACCCGTTTCAAAACCGTATCGAGCACATCCGATAATTCGCTCACCAAGCCGGGAATGGCCGTGTCTGGGCAAACCGTGTAACAGTTCCCGCAAGCCGTGCAATTATCGGCCAACCATTCCGGGTGCTCAAAGCGAATGCCTGTCATATCCCTGAACAGCGATGTCGTTGCCGGCATCACGCTCAAACCGATAAAGGGATCGGTTAGATTATCGTTGCCTTGGCCGGTCAGATAGAAATTACCGGTCTGTTCCCAAAAACGGTGAATATCGCTGAGTTTGGATTCACTCTGCGGGCTGGTTTTCAGCAGGCTTGGAATCGGCGCAATCAATTGCCCGCTGGTTTTCTCGGCTTGAGCGCCTAAGACTTTGTTTTTGATTTCGTGGACTTCATCGAATCCGCGCTTCACGACGCGCATGTTGTCATCGACGACCCGCTGACCTTTGCTGCCAAACTTATGTTGCAGTTGTTCTTCTATCGCTTTCAACAGCGCGACATCGCTGAGTCCGGATTTTTCCATCAAAGGGGAGGCCGCGAAAAAACCGCCCTGAAAGGCAATGCCCTGCATCCTGAGCTGCAATTCCGGATCGGTCGCTTCTTCTCTTGCGATTTTGAATCCATCGACATAAAAGACTCGAATCTCATTGTCGATGATCATCTTTTGGTAATGTACCGGTATGTCGGCCCAAACTTCATCGGCGGTTTTCCGCTCGCTTTGAATGATGAAAGTTCCGCCTTTTTTGAGGCCCGCCAAGGCATTGGTATGCTTGAAAACATTCGGGTCAGGCGATAGCACCACATCGACGAAATAATATTCGCAATTTATATTGATCGGTTCGGGCGCGGCGGCAAGATAGTAAGTGGTCGGTTGTCCTTTTTTCTCCGAACCGTATTTAGGATTGGCTTTGATGTCGTAGCCCAAAAGATCGAACAACGTCATTGCCAGGTTTTTTCCTGTCGTGATAGCGCCCCAACCGCCGACCGAGTGAAACCTCACCGTAATGGCGCCCTGCGGCATCAGGTTTGGGTTTTCAGAACCGCGAACAGCCAATTCCTTCACATTCGGATAAGCCTCTTGAATGGCTTCTTGATGGGCTCTTTGTTTGGGCGTGAAGGCATGTTCCCGGATAAAGTCGATCGACAAATAAAAGCGTTTTTTGTGTTTGCCATCAGGCAGCATGTTTTCTATCGCGCCAATAATGCCTTCCGGTTGAAGATCGCGGCTGCCCATGCCGAAAGAACCCGAAAATAGAGGCGGCATTTCGCTGAACGAATAGGAAGGCAAATCGGGATACGGAACATTTTTCTTGTACGTACCGTTTTCGATACATTTGGTAATTACCGCGCGGGTTTCACGCATGATAGGAGGATCTTCCGCCAACGGCTGATCCAGCCTTTCCAAAATGGCGACGCCTTTTCGGCCCTTTAAAACTTTTCCCAAAAGATCCGCCGGGAAGGGCCGGAACATCACCAAATCCACCACGCCGACTTTCAAGCCGCGAGTTTTTCTTAAGTAATCCGCCACCGCTTCGGCACTAGAGACTACGCTGCCCTGACCTAGAATTAGGTAATCGGCGTCTTCGACTTTATAGGTCATGACGCGTGCGTAACGACGCCCCGTCAATTGATAATATTCCTCGAAAGCTTGGTCGGTCAGCTCTTTTATATGGTCGAAAAAGAAAGGACGCTGAGCGGCGACACTTTGCATATAAGCATCCTGATTTTGCACGATACCGGCCATCATAGGATTGTCCACATCCCACACTTCAGGAATACGTCTTCTTTTCTCCCCATAAATGATTCTTTGAGCCGGAGTAGGCGTATCAATGATGTCGTCCGGTCTACCCAGATACTCCTTGATCAACTCCCGCTCCGGCAATAAAAGAGACTCGATCAAATGGGTGGTTAAAAAGCCGTCTTGTGCGATTACGCCCGGATTCAAGGCCAATTCGGCAATTCTGTGGGAGATGATATTCAGGTCGGCCACATGCTGGGCTTTTTTGGCAAAAAGCTGAAAAAAACCGGTATCGTCAATCGCATGGTAATCATCGTGTCCGGCATGCACATTGAGAGTGGCTTTGGTCATGGCTCTTGCGCCTATGTTCAAAACATAGGTCAGCCTTTTTCCGACAGCGGCATAAAGCGATTCATGCATGTAGGCAATGCCCTGACCAGAGGAAAAATTGGTGGACCTCAAGCCTGTCATGGACAATCCGGCCGTTACTGCAGCCGCGGCATGCTCTCCTTCCGGCTCAATAAAGATGAGAGGGCGGTCGGAAATGTTCAAATGTCCTTTGGCCGCCTCTTCAGCCCAGTATTCGCCCATTTGGGTGGAGGGTGTGATGGGATAGGCGCCTGCGGCATCCGAGGATTCGCGTTCGCACATGATGGCTACTGTATTGCCATCCATGGCAACCCTTGTTCCTGGATATTTGAATTGCTTGTTTCTATTTTCCATGACGATATCGCGTAGTGGGATTATGGATAGGTATTTCAGAGTGACTTTTCGACGTATCCTCAGCTAAAACAGTATTCCAATTGAATCTGATTGGCAATGTTTTTTTGGTCGATTAATTAGGCTTCATTCGGCACAACAATAGCACATTTGCTGGACTATTTTGGAATGCTGCTGCTGAAACTAACAAGCAAAAAACATGCCTGATTGATGGGTGGTGATCATATCGAATCGGTTTTTTATTCATTAGGGTTTCGCGACAAATAACCTCCCGGAGCTATGGGGCTTGGCCTAGGTTCGGTTGATCGGTTGACAGGCTTGGTAACTAAATTATTCAAAGTAGTTAACCTAGTGATCATGAAGGTCTGGGCGTCGCCCCGGCAAATGAAAGAGTGAGGCGTGGCGGAGCGCGCGGTCGCTCGCCCGGCAGGACGCCATGAGCCCAGCGCCTAAATTATCCAAGATACTTAATCATAGCCAATGAGCTATGGAAGTTAGGCGTTGGGTGAATACGTCCGTGAAGCACAACAATATCACATTTGCCGCACTATTTTGGAATGCTTTGAAATTAAAAGCAAAAATCGTACCTATTGGTGGCCTATGGTCGTATCGAATTGGTTTTTTTCATTAGGGTTTCGCGACAGATAACTTCCCGGGACTATGTAGCTTAGCCTAGGTTAGGGTGCTCGCTTGACAGGCCCAGTGCCTAAAATATCTAAAGATGGTTAACCATAGCCAATGGGCTATGGAATTTAGGTGTTGGGTGAATACGTCCGCGTAGGATTGGCGGCGACTCAAGCGTCTATGATAGCGTGAATGCAGATTTTGCATTACGCCATGGATGGCGTGTATTAGGGCTGTATGGGTATAAATCATCGTGGTTCTGACATCGCTGTGCCCGGTAATTCCTGAATAGTGCGAATGTCATAATTGGTTGGCGAAGGAATGCCGCAAAGTATGGACGGTTGCCCGTTTGATCAATTTGGCATCATTTACGGCGCGTTTGATCGCTTTCTGTGCCACCGACTCAGGATATGATGCGCTTACGTTCTTGCGTTTCCGTGACCCATGTTAACGATTGTTGAGGGGAAAACCACTGCCAAATGAAATCTTTAGCGGCATTTTTATATTTTTTTCCTGATTGATCCGGTAAAAATACACCTGCATAATCGGTTTTAAGGTCGGCTTCATGGAGAGCCGAGACTTTCCAGGGTAAATTTGTCCTGATCATTAATACCATTAAAAGCAAAGAAATACATCAACTCCCGGATAGCATTTGAAAATTGCAGGCACCAATTACTTAAATCAATTAAAATCAAATGGATAGAATTTTCATGTAACCCAAAAAACGCTGATTTTTCATGATTTTGGGGGTTGGCACAAATTTACCGTGCGAGACTTTCTGTAATTGTTGTTTTAAGGCAGGAATATATGTTATCCCAAATAAAACGACAAGGCTTTCAGAAAGAAATTGACCTAATGAGCGAGTCTAGCTGAACAAGATATGGAGATCTAGAAAATAACTTGTTATGTTCAGCAACCAACAAGCATTGAGATATAAAAAGGGAAAGCATGGACTACAAAACCCTCGACAAATCAAAGCAAAAAGAGGTGGCAGGTTTGTTTACTTCTGTATTCGCCTCATCAGAGGGTAAAAAGGAAGGTATATTAATTGGCAATCTTTCTTCAGAGTTGGCATCAAGCATCGACAATGAAGAAACAATCTGTTTCGGTGTCTATGAAAATGAATCACTCATAGGCTCTATTTTCTTTACTCGCCTACAGTTTAATGAACCTATTCAGGTTTACATGCTCGCCCCGGTTGCAGTGAGCACTGAACATCAGGAAAAAGGCATCGGACAGGCACTAATCAATTATGGGCTTAATGAACTCAAAAAACGCTCTGTGAATGTTGTTGTCACATATGGCGATCCATCCTTTTATTCAAAGGTGGGGTTTCAGCCACTTTCAGAAAATGTTATTAAGGCACCGCTAAAGCTTTCAATGCCATTCGGATGGCTCGGCCAATCTTTATCGGGAGGGTCAATTCCGACTATTAATGGACGTCCTGCGTGCGTCAAGGAATTCAATGACCCCGTTTATTGGTAAACAAAATAACATAATAATCAAATGCACTCGGGCAGCAAAAGCGCCGCTCGCACCTCGCTCTGCTTTTTGCTGCCGGTTATGTGAACGGTTATGTGTTTCGTCAAAAAATGAAGTGATTTCGCGAAGACAAAGATCGAGTAGTCCATATGATTGATTACTTTCACGGCTGGCTATCCATAAATTTTAACCAATCCACACTGAACATTGTTCTGATGGGTGTTATTTTGTCCATCAGCATTTTTGCCGATACTCTGGCTAAACGCACCAGCGTGCCACGGATATCGATTCTGGTACTGGTCGGGGTCGGGATTGCTTTTGTGCAGCAGGTATGCTTGGGCAATCAGAGTGGGCCTTTGCTGGACGGGCTAAGTGAACCGCTGATCACCTTAGCCCTGGTTATGGTGGCCTTTCTGCTAGGTAGCGAATTGAAGATCTACCGGCTGCGGTTTACCGGGCCACTGATTCTGATTATCTCACTGTTCGTGACTGCAGTTAGTGGATTTATGGTTGCCGCCGGTTTACTGATGCTGAACTTTCCCCTTGCAATTACAATCTCGCTGGCTGCCCTTTCAGTCGCGACCGATCCCGCGGCTGTTAGTGAAACCATCAGGGAAAGCGGGGACACCCGCTTACGAGCCAAGGTGTTGCTGGGCATCGTAGCCATCGATGATGCTTGGGGTATTGTTGTATTCGGGTTCTGTATGGCAGTTCTTGGATGGGTATTGAGTGGCAACGGGCAGCAGGCTTTGCTGCACGCCTTTTGGGAGCTTGGCGGCTCAATAGTCCTTGGCGTGTTGATCGGCTTGCCAGCGGCTTGGCTTACCGGTCGTCTCCGACCAGGAGAACCGACCCAGGTCGAAGCAATTGCTGTAATTCTTTTACTTACAGGGTTGTCCTCATTGCTGGATGTGTCTTCACTTTTGGCGTCCATGGTTGCCGGTACTATGGTGGCAAACCTATCATCCCACCATACTCGATCCTTCCGGGAGATTGAACATATAGAATGGCCGTTTTTGGTATTCTTTTTTGTGCTCTCCGGCGCCAGCATTGATTTGTATAAAGTAGTTGATGCAGTCGGGCTGACAGTCCTTTATATTATCTTGCGACTGGCAGGTCGTATGTTTGGCGGTTTTCTCGCAGTGTTGTTTATCAGAGCTAAGCAGAAAACACTCCCCCGCAATATTGGCTTGGCTCTGACGCCGCAGGCAGGTATAGCAATTGGTATGGCGTTGCTGGCAGCCGAGCAGTTTCCGGAAGTCCGCGACACCATTCTCCCGGTTGTGGTTTTCTCTACCATTATCTTTGAATCGGTTGGCCCGGTGTTAGTAAGACGAGTCTTGAATTCGTGAACAGTTATTCGTTGTGCGTTGCCATTGAATCGGCAATCTGTTTCATTAGGCTGTTGTTCTGAAGAACATAGAGAGTTTCCTGTTCTTGCTCCTAGTCGTCTGCACTCATAACCACAAAGGCTTCGCCGGCCCTACGAGTTTCCTTTAGGGGGCATGATTAGTAACTACATGCTCTTCAAGGGATCTTAGTTGATCTCTAAGCTGGTTTACGCTAACTGTGTCCAAATTTGACTCCATATGTACGGAAATACCGTCTAGCGCCCAAAGTTACGCAGGTCTTTGAGCATGACTCGTAAGCTTCCGGACTTGCGCCGCATCGGTCGGGATCGATGCGGCGCAAGTTGTTTATTGCATCCTGCTTTAGCACTTAGAAAAGCAGTGCTGCTTTAGTTACGCCTCCTTTTTAGAGAAATGTGCCGGCGCGGTTCAGCCAATTCTTCGAACCGCTTTGGTCGGTTGTTTGGTGAGGTGAATAGCCTGTTCGTCAAAACTAATCCCAGCTTTTCAATTCCTGCCAATAGTGATCGACCTTACTGATGATCAATTGTTGCCTTTTTTCCAGATAGGATGCCGATAAGAGTACGACCAATCCGAGGCCGATCGAGCTGAGCCATGGAGCATGACTGTAGGCATCGATCGCATAGCAGCAATAAAACAAAATGCCGCCGAGAAAACAGAGCTGCCCAGCGAAGAATGGGGTTTTTTCGCGGTATCTCAAGCCAGCCAAGCTCAGGGCCATGCCCGTCGACAATGCCGATAAAGGCGCAAAGGCTTGATCGTTCAGTAATGCGCCGTAAGTTAGGATGAGAGCCAGTGCCGAACCGAAAAAACGGTAAGCCTTTTGATGGTAGTCGGCTTGCGTGGACAGCAGGAATAACAGGCCGGATAACGGCAGCATCAGGCCGTAATAGCCGTGGTCGATGCCGGCATAATCCTCGGCGACGACGATCCATGCGCCCAGCGCGGCCAATGTGCCGAACCATTGGGCCGCATAGATGACCAGGGGTGAACGGGTATAGCGTTTGATGTCTACAAGGAAGAACGTTGCTGTTATCGCTGCGATGACTGCAGTCAGCAAAACGGAGGACGGATGCAGCAGACTTCTGCCGATCAATATCAATAACGGCAGGCTGGTCAATGCTCTGGCCGATACGCCTTCGAACAGGTGCATGGCTTTTTCTTGTTGTAGCGTTTGTTCGAGAGTTCTAAGACGAATGAACAGCAGCGCGATAAGGAAGGGAACCCAGAAGGCATCGCGAACCGGCAGCAACAACAAAAGATTGCCCATTAAAAAAGCGTGCATCAAGATTTTGACCTGACGGCGCGCGAGCATAGAAAAGCCCGTATAGCCGACCGAAATCAGTAAAAATACGGTGATGACGAAGTCTACGGCGATCAGCGGCGGATTAACTCCGCTAAACTGCAGCCAACTGTAGTCCGGTTGCAGCGCCGATCCGCCGTGTATGAACGCATAGATCATCGCGCTGACCTGGGAAACCTGAACCGGCAAGAATGCGGCTCCGAGCGTGAAGAAGATTCTGGCGCCGGTGGTTTCTCTGAGAAGATAGGTACAAACCAGGCCGCCGGCGCAAAGCGCCAAGGTAAATCCCAATCCGGCCCAATAGCGGTAGGCGGGCAGCAAATCCGCATGGCTTTGCAGCATGAAGCCGACGGCGGAAAGAATGATCAAGACCGTGCCGGCCCAGCGCAAATAACGGATGATTTGGCAGGTTAAGCTAGGCGCGGCTTGTTCAGACTGCCGCCAAGCCGAAGAGGCGGGCGTATTGGATTCGAAATCATTCGTGTACATTTGGATTCTCCTGGTCTGTGCCGGTTTTAGCGCTCAATTCGTTCAATAGCATTTCCAGTTCCAAGGCTTCCTCTTCTTGGATGAAGGCATCGGCAAAGCTATCGGTGCTTTCAGTGTCGGGATGGCAGAATTCGGCGCCTGTTATCGACTCTTCCCAACGGTTGAAAATGCTTTCCGCTTCCTTGGCAGGATTGTGGCGGCCGCTTCGAAATGCCGATTGCAGTTCAATCCGGTTTTGCCGCGCGGCCAGGACCTCTTTTTGCGCACTCAGTGTTCGCAGTTGCGTTTCGATCGAGCTCAAATCGGCCTGCAAGCGTTGAAATTGTTCCTGCGCTTCGCGAAGCCGGTGTTCGGTTGATTGGGTTTGTTGCCGGGTTTGAAGCAGACGCTTGACGCATTGCAAGGCGCGCTGTTCGTCGGTTTCTCTGATCTTGACCGCGCGTACCGACCACAGCGTCGATTCTTTCTGTAATTCGTTTAGCTTGGCTTCGAATTGCGCGATCATTTTTTGCAATCGATGCTGATGGATGCGCGTTTTGACTCGCCATTCTTCAAGCTCCTTGATCGCGACGCCGGCTAGCGCTTCATGATTTTCGAAATCGTCGGCAACGGAATCCAGTTGGGTTTTTAGCGTGATGAATATACGTTTTAGGTTGTTCATGATGTGCTCCTGTTTCGGGTTGAGTCAAAGTCACTAGTGCAAAACAAATGCCACATTTATAAGCTATGAAAATCAAATAATTAGGATTTTTTGGTTATGCTGGTCTATACTCGATAGTCATAAAATGACGACACGGTGAGCAATTTATGAAGACAAGATTGGCCGCTGAGCAATATGACTTTTTTAGCCGAATTGCCGAATTGGCGTTTTTGAACCCTTTCAGTAAGGAACGGGAGCAGGTGGACTGCCGAGTGCTCGATATCGGCATCGGCAGTTTATCGTTTGTCGAGCGGCGCGAAGCGATACAAGTAATACTGGATGAGCGCTTCAAAGCGCTGGAGCGGCAAGCCGGATTCGATATCCGCCGCTTTCAGGGACGCATGCAGGAAGTCATGTGTCTGGCATGGCTTTTCTATCTGTTTCACGGTTATCAGCAGCCGTTTATCGAGCATATCAAGGCCCAAAAACACGCGGGCGACAAAGCGATCGAACTTGCATTCGCAGCAGAGCTTGTCGGTCGATTCGAGCAGGCGGGTTTCACCCGGGAGCAAACGGCTTATTACATCGCCTTGCTGTTTCAACTGCAGCGCGCATTCACCTTTATCGATGAGGCGGTCTCGGGCGAGTGCTCCGCCATTTTCGAGCTGCGTATGCGCTTGTGGAATAATATTTTCACGTTCAATCCGGCTTGGTATCTCGATTATCTCTGCGATCGCATGGAGGATTTTTCCTTGTTGCTGTTGGGCGAGACCGGAACTGGAAAAAGTCTGGTGGCGAGAGCTATCGGTTGCTCGGGATATATTCCGTTCGACATGGTTTCGCACCGCTTCGCCGAAAGCTTTACCGCGTCATTCAGGGCGATCAATTTGTCGCAATATTCCACCGGCCTGCTCGAATCGGAATTATTCGGCCATAAAAAAGGTGCGTTCACCGGTGCCATCGATAATCATCCGGGATTGTTTGCCCAATGCAGCCGACACGGCTCGGTATTCATCGATGAAATCGGCGATATCGACATCCCGATTCAGGTGAAATTGCTGAATGTGATACAAGACCGTGTTTACAGTCCGGTAGGAAGTCATGATCTGCAACGTTTCGAAGGCCGAGTGATCAGCGCGACGAACCGTCCGATCGAACAGTTGCTGGAGAAGGGCTTGTTCAGAGTCGATCTATATTATCGGCTATGTTCCGACGTCATTACCTTGCCCAGCCTGAGGGAGCGCTTATGCGAAAATCCCGATGAATTACGTAGCCTGATCGCGCGCTTGTTGGAACGGGTCATCGAGTCGCCGGATGTGGAACTGGTCGGCCGCATCGAAACCAAAATACACGAAGCTGTGCCGCCGGATTATCACTGGCCCGGTAATGTTAGGGAATTAGAACAATGCATACGGCGTATCTGCCTGACCGGTACCTATCAAGCGCCTAAACCGCAGGCCGGAAACGAGCAAACCGGGTTTCGGAGCGAAGCCGGCGGTTATTATTCGGCGCAGCAATTGCTGCAAAACTATTGTCGATTTTTGTACGATAGGCTAGAAAGTTTCGAGGCGGTGGCCCGGATTGCAGGGCTGGATAGCCGGACAATCAAAAAATATCTTCACTCGGATAAGTGACAGGTTGATTCGGGGTTCGAAGACATCAAAACGATAAAGCGGTGTCATATCCGGCAGAAGTGTGGTATACAAAAAATCAAATTCCCGACTTCGAAAGAGGGTATCCGCCATGAATTTAATCGATCCTTTCGGCGCACGGCAGTTATTGAATCCTGATCGAGCAAGTCAGTTGTCCTATTACTGTCTTGCGAGTTTAGAGTCCGCCGGCGCTGCCGACCTTGCCCGTTTGCCGCATACGATAAAAATTCTGCTCGAAAGCCTGCTGCGTAACTGCGACGGTTATTCGATCACCGAAGACCATGTACTCGGTCTCGCCGGTTGGCAGGCGCAAGGTTCCAGGCGGGAAATTCCCTACAAACCGGCTAGGGTCATCCTCCAGGACTTTACCGGCGTGCCGGCGCTGGTCGATCTGGCCGCGATGCGCGATGCGATGAGCGAATTGGGTGGCGATCCGAAAAAAATTAATCCGTTCATCCCTTGCGATCTGGTGATCGACCATTCGGTACAGGTCGATTATTTCGGCAAAGCCAATGCCTTGCCGATGAACGAAGCGGTCGAGTTTCAACGCAATCAAGAACGCTATGAATTCCTGAAGTGGGGGCAATCGGCCTTTCAAAATCTGCGCGTGGTTCCGCCGTCCACCGGCATCGTTCATCAAGTCAATCTCGAATATCTGGCTCAAGTCGTCTTCCACAACAAGAGCAACGATCTGTGTTATCCCGACAGTTGCGTCGGCACCGATTCGCATACGCCGATGGTCAACGGTCTGGGCGTGCTGGCCTGGGGCGTCGGCGGCATCGAGGCCGAGGCGGTCATTCTGGATCAGCCCATTTACATGCTCGAACCGGATGTGGTCGGTATTAAGTTGACCGGTAAACTGCCGCCTGGCGTGACCGCGACCGATCTGGTGCTGCGCATCACCGAGTTGTGCAGGGAGTTCGGCGTCGTCGGTCAATTCGTCGAGTTTTACGGCTCCGGTTTGTCCCAACTCAGTATTCCGGACCGTGCGACCATCAGCAACATGGCCCCGGAGCAAGGTTCGACCGTGAGTTTTTTTCCGGTCGATGAGGCGGCTTTGAGTTATATGCGCCTCACCGGGCGCAGCTCCGAACAAATCGAGCTCACCGAACGCTATGCCAAGCTACAAGGGCTGTTTCGCGCCGACGATGCGCCGGAGCCCGAATTTACCCGCACGCTGGAAGTCGATCTCGGCGAAATCGAACCGGCACTGGCCGGCCCCAAGCGTCCTCAGGACCGAATTCCGCTGAGCCAAGTCGGGCCGACTTATCGGCAGACGCTGACCGCCCCGGTCGGCATTCGCGGCATGGGCCTTGCCGAAAGCGATCTCGATCGCTGCGGCGTAGTTTCGAGCCAAGGTGCCTGCGAAACGATCACGCATGGCGCCGTCGTGATCGCCGCGATTACGTCTTGCACGAACACCAGTAATCCCTCCGTGATGCTCGGCGCCGGCCTGGTCGCCAAGAAAGCCGTCGAGAAAGGGCTGAAAGTCAAAAATTATGTCAAGACCTCGTTGGCGCCCGGCTCACTGGTCGTGACCGAATACTTGAAGCAATCCGGGCTGCTGCCTTATCTGGAAGCATTGGGGTTTTATCTGGTCGGCTACGGTTGCACGACCTGCATCGGCAATTCCGGCCCGCTCGATGCAGCGGTGGAAGAGGCCATCGTAGACAATGACTTGGTCGTGTCTGCGGTGTTGTCCGGCAACCGGAATTTCGAGGGCCGCGTACATCCGCTCACCAAAACCAATTATCTCGCCTCGCCGCCGCTGGTGGTGGCCTATGCGCTAGCGGGATCGACCGCTGTCGATATGACAAATGACGCCATCGGTCAAAGTAACGACGGCGAACAAGTTTTCCTGAAAGATATTTGGCCGACGACCGAGGAAATCGATGAAGTCGTCCGAAAATTTGTGACACCGGAAATGTTCCGGGAGCGTTACGCCGACGTTTTCACCGGTACTCAGGCTTGGCAGGCGATCGAGGTCGCAGGTTCCGAGCGTTATCAATGGAACGAACGGTCGACTTATATCAGAAAGCCGCCGTTCTTCGAAGGACTGGGCGGCGGCCGGGAAACCATCGGCCGTCTAGCCGATATGCGGGTGTTGGCGCTGTTCGGCGGTTCGGTCACGACCGATCATATCTCGCCGGCCGGTCAAATTGCGCCCGATTCGCCGGCGGCATTATATCTGCTCGAAAAAGGCGTCGAGCGCAAAGACTGGAATAGTTACGGTTCGCGTCGCGGCAACGATCAAGTGATGTGCAGAGGCACATTTGCCAATGTGCGTATCCATAATCTGTTGGTCCCAGGGTCTGAAGGCAATGTGACGATTCATCATCCCAGCGGCGAACGAATGACCTTTTTCGATGCCGCGATGAAGTACAAAGAGTCCGGAATGCCGCTCTGTATTCTGGCGGGCAAGGAATACGGTTCCGGCTCGTCCCGCGATTGGGCGGCGAAAGGGCCGTTCATGCAGGGTGTCAAGGCGGTAATCGCGGAAAGTTACGAAAGAATCCATCGCAGCAATTTGATCGGCATGGGGATTTTGCCGTTGCAGTTTATGTCTGGCGAATCGGCGCAAAACCTCGGCCTGAAGGGCGACGAAATCGTTACGGTGGACATTGCCGACGACACGGTTCCGCAACAAATCGTCGACGTGACCGCAAGCGCGCCGGACGAGAGCGTTAAGTCCTTCAAGGCCGCTAGCCGAATCGATACGCCGATCGAAATTCAATATTACCGAGACGGCGGCATATTGCGCACGGTTTTGAAGAAGCTGAGGGCTGGTTAACGAAAAGAAAAAAAGAACTCGCCGAGGGGCGTAGGACCGCGGAGAAAAGATGCGAAATCGGTATTACGCTATTCAAGCCGTTTTAGCTGAACACTTCGCACCCGGTGCATTTGAACATAGACACTATGCGCCCTATCGCCTTTGCGCGAGAACGAAATCCATCCATTAAGTAAAAACGGAGGAGGGGCTCAATCATGAAACATCCGCACGAGCAAAATAAACATCAGGAGCCTCATGCCGGGGCCTCGAAGTCCGATAAAAACGACGACCATTCGCATTCGGCATACAAAAACCATGCCGGACACGACAAGCATGCAGGCCATAGCGTGGAGATGTTTCGGGACAAATTTTGGCTGACGTTGGTGCTGGCCGTTCCGACGTTGATTTGGAGTGATGGGCTGCAACGCTGGTTGTCGTATACGGCGCCGGCTTTTCCGGGTTCGGGGTATGTTTCGGCCGTTTTCGGCACGCTGGTTTATTTTTACGGCGGTTGGGTGTTTTTGCAAGGTGGCTGGCGCGAATTGCAAAGCCGTCTGCCGGGCATGATGACCTTGATCTCGCTGGCGATCAGCGTTGCTTTTTTGTACAGCTTGGCCGTCACGTTCGGTTTCAAGGGGCATGCGCTGTGGTGGGAGCTGGCATCTTTGGTGGCGATCATGCTACTGGGACATTGGATAGAAATGCGTTCTATCTTCCAGGCTCAGGGGGCTCTGAAGGAATTGGCGAAGTTGCTGCCGGATACGGCGCTAAGACTGGTCGAAGGAGATGAAACCGAAGAGGTCACGGTTGACCGCTTGCAAGACGGCGATTTATTGTTGATCCGCCCCGGCGCGGCGGTTCCTGCCGACGGCATCGTCAAGAGCGGTAAGAGTTCGGTCAATGAGGCATTGATTACCGGCGAATCCGAGCCGGTGACGAAAGGCGAGGGCGATGAAGTGATTGCCGGCACGGTCAACGGCGAAGGTTCCTTGCGCATCGAAGTCACCGGCACTGGAGACAAGACCGCTTTGGCCGGTATCATGCGCTTGGTCGATCAGGCTCAAACTTCACGCTCTCGGGCTCAGGCCTTGGCCGACCGCGCGGCGTTTTATCTGGCGCTGGTCGCGATAGTTTCGAGCGCTTTGACTTTTATTTCGTGGTCCCTGGTCGGTGCGACGATGGATTTCACCGTGACGCGGGTCGTGACGGTGCTGGTCATCGCCTGTCCTCATGCCTTGGGGCTTGCCGTGCCGCTCGTGATTGCGATTTCGACGACGTTGGGTGCGCGCTGCGGATTATTGGTGCGCGATCGCCGGGGGTTGGAGGAGGCGCGTAATCTGGATATCGTGGTGTTCGACAAGACCGGGACGTTGACCTTGGGCGAGCACCGCGTCTTGGAAACGATGACGGCCGAAGGTGTCGAGCCCAACGAAGCACTTCGACTCGCGGCGGCGGTCGAGCGCGATTCGGAACATCCGATTGCGAGAGCCTTGCTCAAGAGCGCCGAAGAAGACGAAATTGAATGGCCCTCGGCCCAGGATTTTCAGGCGATACCCGGCCGAGGTGTGGCTGCCGTCGTCGAAGGGCGAAAACTCCAGGTGGGCGGGCCAGCCTTGATAAAAACGTTCGAGAGAGAAATACCGCAGGCCTTGTCGGAAGCCGCCGACCGCTTTGGCGAATCTGGCCGGGCGGCGATTTATCTCATTGAAGGGGATAGAATTTTAGCGGTCTTTGCGATCGCCGATGCGATTCGTCCCGTTTCCGGCGAAGCGGTGCGCCTGTTGCATGAAGCCGGCATCGAAGTCGCAATGCTGACTGGCGATTCGCAAGCGGTTGCCGACGCCGTGGCTAAGGAGTTGAACATCGACACGGTGTTCGCTCAAGTGTTGCCCGAAGACAAGGTAAAGCGCATCGAAGAGCTGCAGGCTCAAGGCAAGCGCGTCGCGATGGTCGGTGACGGCGTCAATGATGCGCCGGCCTTATTGACCGCCGATGTCGGTATTGCGGTCGGCGCCGGCACCGACGTCGCGGTCGAAGCCGGCGATGTGGTATTGGTGCGTTCGGACCCGCGCGACGTGTCGAGGATCGTCAATCTGAGTAAGGCGACCTATCGTAAGATGGTGCAGAATTTGTGGTGGGCCGCGGG
The DNA here is from genome assembly GCF_050611805.1 of Methylotuvimicrobium sp. Lineage (NCBI taxonomy): Bacteria > Pseudomonadati > Pseudomonadota > Gammaproteobacteria > Methylococcales > Methylococcaceae > Methylotuvimicrobium > Methylotuvimicrobium sp. The sequence continues at coordinate 71,834 of NZ_JBNGHF010000014.1, read as the reverse complement.
CTACAACATTGTCGCGATTCCGCTCGCGGCGGGCGTTCTGGCATGGGCCGGAATCCTGCTCGCGCCGGCGGTCGGCGCGGTGTTGATGTCGGCCAGCACGGTGATCGTGGCGTTGAATGCCCAATTGTTGCGCCGGACGGAATTATAAACAAAGGCGCTAACTTAAGGAAATAATGCGTCATTTCGCCGGATATTGTCGGAATCCGGTGCCTGATAGCAATGCTAGCTATACTTGGATATCGGCAATTCATGCCGATAAAGCCGAAAATGCATCGTAGAATTGGCGCTTATCGGAATTATAAGACCGGAAGTCACACGAGGTTCAATTGGCAAGCAAAGGCGCGATGGTTTTAAAAGCTATTCTTTGGGAATAATAAATAATAACCGGGAGCTCAATAATGAATAAATCAACCTCTTTTACAAGACTGATAATCTGTATTGTTTTTTTATTGGTATTGATTGTTTTACACATAATACCGTTGCCGATATTAGAATCTCTGATGTTGTATATCATGGTTTTCCGTCCCCGTTGGTTTAAAGATTTAATCGATAGTATCTACAATGAATAGTCTCGGCAGAGGCTGTGTCTTAACAGCTAGGATTTCATGATAAATAACGTCCAGGAGCTATGAGCTTTGTTGTGGGTTCGGCAACTCGCTTGACAGGCCCAGCACCTAAACTATCCAAGATAATTATCCATTGTGGATTTTAGGTGCTGGGTTAATACGTACGCTTAACGGCGGTGACTGATTGCTAAGGATGGCATGAATGCAGATTTTGCAGGAGTAAAAAACTGTCCTGCCGCTGACACTTGTCAATTTAGCAACCGAATCTGCCTGGCCTAAATCAAAAATAGGGAAGTTATTTATGACCAAATTCGAAAGGTTGAGCAATTCGGAAGCAGACGAGCTGCGTATTCAACCAACGATGCCTGTTCGATTCGCCAACCGGTGAATAAATCACACAAACGGCGTGACTCGATCACCGCTTTTTTATCTGCAAATCGGGATACTGTACCCAAGTTCAACGAAACGCTTGAACGAACCATACCAACAAGTACCAAGGGGAAACCATCATGAAAACAGTATCTTTAGCAGCAGTCGTTTTAATGTCAATCGTCGCCGGCACAGCCATGGCCGAAGGCTCCAGAATCGAAAAATCCACATTGATCAACGCGTCAAAAAATACGTTGACCAATACTCAGGCGATCGGCCGTAACAGCGCCGCCAGCACAGGCTCGATCAGCGTCGTCGGCTCGAAAGTCGAGAAATCGACGCTGATCAACGCATCGAAAAACACATTGACCAACACGCAAGCGATCGGCAGTGATTCTGTGGCGACAACCGGTTCGATCGACATCCGCTAAAAAACGCATAAAAGCACAAGGACGTGCGCTATCGGGACAGGGATAGTAGGGCTTGGAGATCGACGCGGAAAAAAGGGGGGCGGGTTTGATTAACCGAAAGAACTATTACACACGACCCCTTTTTTATCTTTTTGCATTTGTCTGGCGGGCAAATCCGTCTCGCCGTTGCCGGAAGCTTTGTGGTTTTGGCTTGCTGGCCGTTTTGGACGTTCTTTGCCGGTCCGGTTGCGGGGGATCAACCCGGTTTTGCCGATTACCGGCATTACTCCCGCCAAGGCATGATCGGCACGGTGGACAGGCTGTTGGCCGGCGCACCGTCGATCAATTTTCGGCTGACGGCAATATACACAAGCGTATTGCGCTTACGATCGAACAATCGCGTAACGCGTGTTTCCTTGAACAAAACCGAGGTATTTTCACTGAATGCGGTTTCCTGGTCCGGCAACTTCCCTTTGATCACGATCGGCCCAACTTGCCGGCAGGCAATCGAAAACTGGGACGGATCTTCGGCCAAGCCGAATGCGCCCGCGACGCCTCCGGTCTTCGCTTGACTAATGTGGCAGCTGACGCCCTGGACTTTTGGATCATCGAATGCCTGCACGCAAACCTTATGGTTAGCGCCGATTAGCTTCCAAGCGGTGGTGACGCAGCCGACTTCTTCGGCGGCGACGTTGAGGGTGGATAAAGCGGCAAGCAGTGCGGCCAGTAATAACGGGTATTTCATAAGATTCTAAACAAATGAGTGAAAAAATTGAGATTCTACAGGAGAAGCTTAGCAAAGGAGTCGGGTGAGATTGAAAAAAGGTCGGGTTTATTTTGTAATTAAACCTGACCCTTTTTTTTCGGGTTGTATGCAAATTGAGCCCCGGCTTCTGTCGTGAGATGCACGTAGCGCGTGATACGGCTAAAAAACCGGAACCTTAGTTGCGGATTTATCTTCAGATTCCGAGCGCCCGAAATTCGGTGCAGGGGCGGCAGCGTTGCCAGATGCGGTCGAACTCTTCGTAGAGTTGTTTTTTTCGGGCGGGATGATTGGGGCTCCATTCGCCTTGGTAACGTTCTGCATTGAGTCGAAACAAGTAACCGTCTCGGTCGTTGATTAGAAATGCCGATGAGTATTGCAGGTCTTCCCGTTCGACCGGTGTTCGCAATTGAAACGACGAAGGCAGTCTTTGCGCCAAGTCGATTAACGCATGGGGTTTGCCGCGCGCGGCAAACGTGTCTTGTACGATGATTTGCACGCAACCGTCTCGGCTGTTGATCGCGAATTCTCTAAACGCTTCGACAACGTCGTTGTGTCCGTATAAACCACGTTCCAAGTCGCGGGTATAAATACAGATTTGGCGTCGTGCTTCGGTTATAAGTCGAATGGCCGACTCGAGGTGGGCTTCCAGGTTATCGAGTTTTTCTGCCGGTACCGATGTCTCGCGCGGCTTCGCGGACTGCCGTCTTCTTTCGGCAAGCGGCGTAAGCGTCATGCTCATGCGCTGAAATTCGTTGCCGGCTACGTTAAATGCTTCTCCTTCACCGATAAATCCGAATTTTTGAAAGAACCCGCTAGCGCTCGTTGGTGTTTCGAGGGTTATTTGGTTGAGTCCTTGCTTTTGTGCTTTTTCGATGAGCACTCTTAATAGCGATTGACCAACGCCTTGATTACGCCACTGATGTAATACGGCGATTCGGCCGATTTGTCCTTTCGGCGTCAGTCGACCTGTACCGACCGGGTTATGGTGATTGTCGCGGGCAATAACGTGATGGCTGAGCGGGTCTTTGTCGTCTTGTTCGAGGTCGGCGGGGAGGTGTTGTTCGATGATGAAAACCGAGTCGCGCACAGCGCGAAGATCCTTGAAATCGGCTTTATAATCGGCGGGTTCGATGCGGTAGTCGGACAGTTTCATAAATCACCGGAGCGTGTTAGGTCATTTAATTGTGGGGTCATTTACAGCAGATGATCTGCTTGAACAGTCTATGCTGCCAAAATCAATGGTGTTGAGCTATCGTTTTTTATGGCTATGTTCGTGTTAATAGTTGATACCCATTTGAACTCAAAGTCAGCAGAAACCAAAGGATATAGCTCTAAATAACTTGCTTTTTTCAATATTGAGCGAATTGTTGAAAGGAGGGTAAGGTTGCTCGATTGACAGGTGTCGGCGGCAGGGCAGATTTTTGCTCCTGCAAAATCCGCATTCACCCAGCACCTAAATTCCATAATCCATTGTCTATGGTTAACTATCTTAGATAATTTAGGTGCTGGGTTCATGCCATGCTTGGCAATTGGTCGCCGCCGGAATAACGGATTTACGTTAACTTAATGACAGTGGGGTCTATACGATCATTGTTTTTCTTCAAAGGCCTTGATGGCATCTTGCACTGAATCAAACTGAGGAATTTCGTCCTCTGGAGCAACCTGTTTTTTCGGCTTGGTTTTTTTGGGTTTGACTTCCGATGGGCTCGGCGTTTCGGGTTCTTGGCTCGTTCCTACCATCTTGAATCGTTCAAGCCTTTCTTGTTCCGCACGAATCTTCCGATTGCCTTCTCCGTACATGGTCAGAACGACCATGATCATGACGGTGGTAATGCCAACTACCAAAAACCGAGTCGGCTCTTTCATAAAAAACAGCGGCCATTTCGGTTTGATCATTCCGGCGATAAAAAAAACGAGCGTAAAAATTCCTAAATTAAAGGAATAAAATATCAACATGTCTAGCGTGTCCATCGTGTACTCTTCCCGCTTAACTAACTATTTAATAAAAATGCATTAATATCATCTTCGTGATTTATTGCAATACCGGCGATGCATTTTAATCGTTTCAAAGCTTTATGGAAATTGTCATGTCGGTGACATGACAATTTTATTTTCCGGTTATCTTCGGCGAATCTTAAGTTGGTCGACTCGTTCGCTTAGCCGGCTCAAGTCTGCTTGCGACGATTCTTTTTGATAGCGTAATTTGATGAACAAGCCGGTGATTTCGTCTATCGCCTCGGTTTGCTCCGGATACGCTTTCTTGCTCCGTTTAGCGAAATCGAGAGGTCCTTCGCCAGCATTTCTTTTTAGGCCGGCCTTGCCTAGCCGGGCGCAGAACCGGCGATAGCAGCGCAATACTTTGTCGGCGGTTTTTTCTTTGCGCGATAACAATAGCCAGCTGAGTATCGAGGTGAATAAGGCGCCAAGTCCGACTAGCCAATAGAGCATTTGTTTTAACGATTCTATACCGAGCGAGGCTAAAAATTGGGTCTGATTGGCGGAATGATAATTGATGACCCAGCGCTGCCAGTTGTAATCGACGCTGCTCCATAATTGCCGGGCTTGTTTAAGCCAGTCGAGCTGTCGTGCCAACTCACTGTCGGCGGAGAAAAAGCTGATGTTGCGACTGGCAATTTGTTGTTCGATATTGACGTTTTGTTCTATTCTTTCCGGCGCTACTGCGGCCGTCGGGTCGACGCGCACCCAGCCCCGGTTTTCCAACCAGACTTCGGTCCAGGCATGGGCATCGGCTTGTCTTATTTCCAAAAAATTGCCGACCGGATTCAAGACCCCGCCGTGATAGCCCGTGACGACGCGTGCAGGAATGTTCGCAACACGCATCAGGTAGGTGAAGGCGGCTGCATAATGACTACAAAATCCGCTTCGGGTTTCGAATAAAAACGTTTCGATCGGGTTGTCTTCCATTAGTGGTGGAGTCAGCGTGTAACTGAAATTTTCTCGGTTGAAATGTTGTAGAACACGGTCGACGAATTGTTCGGGCCGCGTATCGAAGCCGCCGAGTCGTTTGATTAGCGAGGTGATTTTTTGGGAAGCCGGTCCCGGTAACTGTGTATTGGTGCGTAATTTGTGACCGCTGAGCTCTCCGGTGCGGTAACTGGGATAAGACGTAAAAGGGTATTCGGCGCGCTTGTCGGGGTTGCCGCTTCGAGTCAGCAAATATTCCGAATTCATGTGTAGTTGCGGCGGGAAGTCGCCGGCCATTTCCAGCGCGAAGACCCAGTTGTTATTTTGAGGTTCGAGTAATAGCGTATAGCGATAAGCCGGTTCGCTGAAGTCCGGTTCGGCGGCGGCCGTATAGGTGTAGCGTTTTGCTGCGGTCCAGCGTTTGCCGTCGGTGACGGAAAACACCGGGCCGCGCCAATAGCGCTGCGCATTCGGCGGTATCGGGCCTTGAAAGCGGACGCGGAATACCAGTTCGTCCGAAAAGCCGAGGTCGCTAATCGAGCCGGGTTCCATGCTGTCGCTGAGCCCTGTTTTAGCTCGGCTTTTGTCTTCGAACAACATCCAGCGCGGCGCTTCGACTCTCGGAAAAAAAACGAACAGCACGATCGCTAGAGGCAGCGCTTGCGCCAGGATGACGGCCGATGTTTTCAGCGCGTTTAAGGTATTTTGCCGGCGGCTATTGATTGCGACCAGCGTGCCTAGTAGCACGCAGCAAACGAACAAGATATAGCCCGCCATGGCGATGCTCTGCTCATACAAAAATTGCGAAGCGGCGACGATGAAAGCCAGAAAGACAATCAAATACAAATCGCGTTCTTGCCTGATTTCGAGTAGCTTCAATGCCAGTGCGGTCATGAACAGTCGGGTTCCGGCATCGCGGCCGAAGAGTCCTTGATGCTGCGAATAAAGCAGGACGAGGCCGCCTACGGTCAACAAAAACAGCAATAATTTGCCGGGCAAGCAACTCGGTTTCCAAATGCCGATGAAGCGCCAAGTTAGCAGCAATACGAAGAATCCGAAAATCGAAGCCGGGATATGATAAATGTGCGGTAGCGCAATCAATCCGACCGAAATCAGCAGAAAGAGTAAAATGTTTTTTTCGATACTGGCCAGCATAATCTAAAACAAGGCGAGCGCTTCAAGACAACGCGCCCGGTGCGCGTGACCGATGCCGAGGCCGATTTTTTGGCCGGGTAGCTTAAGGCCGTAACGAAGCCCGGCTTTTTCCGCATCGAGAACCCAGCGGCACAGTCGGCTCAGGCGTTCCTCGTTGCCGTAACCGGCGCTGGCTTCGTAATGGAGCCACAATTCATCGCCTTGCTCGCCGCTGTATTGCTTGCTGAAAAGACCCTGACCTTTCGCATAGGCTTTCCAATGAATGCGTTTAATCGAATCCCCGCGTTGATACTCTTGAAGGCCGTAAAAGTCGTCGGTGCCTTTTTCGGCCTTTCCTTGATCCGATGCTCCGCCGCCGGTTTCGGGAAACGGGATCTCTTGGGGCCAGGGTTTCGGGTAAACCAACACCGACAGGTTAAAACGCAACGGCGACCAGGCGCGGAACAAGCCGAGCGGATAGCCGCTCGATAGGGTGATCGTGCCACAGGGTTGATGTCCTCGGCGTTCGGTCGGAGCATACAATCTAACAGCTTTCTTCTCGTAGGGAGCAAGAGTCATTTGTGTTTTGTCATGCAAGTCGATTTCGAGACTGAGCCGTGGAACAGGGATCGGATTGTCGATATGAATTTCGAATACTGCGCGTTCGCCGGCGAATACCGGCTTGCATTGCCCTTTTTGAATGATCAGGCCGGCTAAGGCTTTGTAACTGTGCAGGATGCCGATAAAAAATACGCTGGCTAGCAAGAAAGTTAGAAAATATGCGAGGTTATTGTTATAGACGAACGCGATCAGCAGCAACAGTAGGATTAATACGACAAAGCTCAGGCCTCGCTTGGACGGTAAAATAAATATTCGGCGCTGATTCAGTGGAATGGCTTCGTCGGACGGGTTTTCGCCGGCAAAAAAACGGCTTAACCGAAAACGGTCCTTGATTGACAGGGTATTCAAAGCACGTTTACTCGTTCGAGTATCGGTGCGACGACCGCGCCGGAATCCTGGCTGGCGGAGCGCAGACGGTGGCCTGCGACGGACGGGAGCACCGCTTGTACATCTTCGGGCAATACTGCATCACGACTGTCCATGAACGCCCATGCCTTTGCCGCGTTGAGCAGGGATAAACCGGCACGCGGCGACAGACCGCAAGGGTAATCAGGGAATTCACGGGTAAAGGTGATGATGTTTTGCAAGTAATCCAGCAATGCGCTTGAAACATGCACGGTGTTGACGAGTTGTTGGATGTTTTTGAGCTGTTCTGGCGGTAATTCGGTTTGAAGGTTTTCAATCAAATGATAACGCGACTGTCCGCTCAATAATTCCCGCTCCGCGTTGCGGTTCGGATAACCCAGTTCGATGCGCATCAAAAATCGGTCCAGTTGCGATTCGGGCAAGGGGAATGTGCCGATTTGATGAGCGGGGTTTTGCGTTGCGATCACGAAAAACGGCGAGGGCAAGTGATAGGTTTTGCCTTCGACCGTGACTTGTTGTTCCTCCATGGCTTCCAATAAGGCGCTTTGTGCTTTGGGCGTCGAGCGGTTGATTTCATCGGCCAGAATCATTTGATTGAAGATCGGCCCTGGATGAAATTTGAAACTGCGTTCTTCCGGGTCGAATATCGATGCGCCGATAATATCGGCCGGCAGGATATCGCTGGTAAATTGAATGCGTTGATAATTTAAGCCCAGCAATTTAGCTAGAGTATGCGCGAGCGTGGTTTTGCCGACGCCGGGTATGTCTTCGATCAATAGATGGCCTCGAGCCAAAAGGCAACATAGGGCTAAACGGATTTGATGTTGTTTACCGAGAATAATTCGATTGGCGGATTCCAACAAAGGAGCGATTGGGTTTTGCATGAGGAGATGATTTTTGTGCGAAGTGGATTATTAATTTTTTCGGCGTTCCTCGATAGACATACCCCGCTCCCTAAGATCGGCGAAACTGCTCAAGCTGGGAATTGTTGATAAGATAAAGTCTCATGAGAATGAATGCCGAAGTTAATGGTACTATGCTATCTACAACTATAGTTTAAAATTAATGTCAGGGTAGAGCTGTGAGTGAATACGAGGAAGTCCGCGAAAATTTGATCGAAATGCTCGAGGAACTTGATGAGCGCCTGAGCAAAATTACCGAGGACGTCAAACATACCGATGAGCCGTTATCGCAAGATTTCGGCGAACAGGCCGTACAAACCGAGAATGATGAAGTATTGGATTATTTAGGCAATACGACCCGGGCGGAGATGGTTAAAGTCAGGCACGCGATTGATCGGATAGACGATGGCGAATACGGTTTTTGCGAAAATTGCGGGGCGAAGATTAATAAGGAGCGGCTGAAGGTTTTACCTTTTGCCAATTTGTGCATTCAATGCGCGGAAAAAGCGGAAAAACGATAGGTCATTTTGATCGAGAAGCCTTTACCGATAGCGTCCATGGACATCATCGGTAAAGGCTCCCTGCCTTGGTGTTTGGCTTTGCGGCGGTATTGGGTTTTGTCGCGGAATATTTGGGCTTTGTTAAACTGATGAGCGTGCTTGGCAACCAAGTTGGCTTGCGCGTTGGGTGCCGGTTTTTTGGTCTTTTTCATAAATAAACTCCTGAATAATTTTGGACAACGCCTCTTTACTATTTAAAATAGCGCTTTATTTGAGCATTAAAAGCCTGTGAAATTCAAAAAAAATTTTGATGTTATCGTGATCGGCGGCGGTCATGCCGGAACCGAGGCTGCATTGGCAGCCGCCCGAAGCGGTGCGCAAACCTTATTACTCACCCAGAATATCGATACCTTGGGACAGATGAGCTGCAATCCGGCGATCGGAGGCATCGGCAAAGGCCATCTCGTCAAGGAAATCGACGCACTCGGCGGCATCATGGCCGAGGCGATCGATCATGCCGGCATTCAGTTTCGTATTCTAAACGCCAGTAAAGGTCCCGCGGTCAGAGCGACTCGCGCGCAAGCCGACCGTAGTCTCTATAAGCAATATGTGCGTGGCGCATTGGAAAATCAAGCGAATTTGGCCTTGTTTCAGCAAACGGTTGCCGATTTGATCGTCGAAGGCGGTCGGGTTGCCGGCGTTAAAACCCAAATGGGGCTCGAGTTTCGCGCGCGCGCCGTAGTCTTGACCGCGGGTACCTTTTTAGCCGGACGTATTCATATCGGACTGGAAAATTATACCGGCGGGCGTGCCGGCGATCCGGCCTCTGTCGAGTTGGCCGAGCGTTTGCGCGAGTTGCCGTTCCGAGTGGACCGGTTGAAAACCGGCACGCCGCCGCGCATCGACGGTCGCACGATCGATTACAGTCGGTTGGAAAAGCAATTCGGCGACGATCCGGTTCCTGTTTTTTCGTTTTTGGGCAAGCGCGAGCAGCATCCGCGGCAAATTCCTTGTTTTATCACGCGAACCAATAGCCGGACGCATGACATCATTCGGTCCGGTCTGGACCGTTCGCCGATGTACACCGGTGTAATCGAAGGCATCGGGCCGCGCTATTGTCCCTCTATCGAAGATAAGATTGTGCGTTTCGCCGATCGCGATTCGCATCAGATTTTCATTGAGCCGGAAGGCTTGAATACGAACGAGATTTATCCGAACGGTATTTCAACCAGTTTACCGTTCGATGTGCAATACGAATTCGTCCGTTCGATGCTCGGATTCGAAAATGCCGAAATCATTCGCCCTGGCTATGCGATCGAATACGATTTTTTCGATCCGCGGGATCTTAAGTCGTCATTGGAAACCAAACATATGCCGGGTTTGTTTTTTGCCGGGCAAATCAACGGCACGACCGGCTATGAAGAGGCGGCCTCACAAGGCTTGATCGCAGGGCTCAATGCCGCGCGCTCGACTCGCGATCAGGAAAGTTGGTGTCCGGCTCGCGACGAGGCTTACATCGGCGTGATGATCGACGATTTGATCACGCGCGGCACGCAAGAGCCTTATCGGATGTTTACGAGCCGTGCCGAATACCGGCTGTTGTTACGCGAAGATAACGCCGATCTACGCTTGACCGAAACCGGCCGCGAGTTAGGTTTGGTTGACGACGAGCGTTGGCGCACTTTCGAACATAAGCGCGAACAAATCGGTGCTTTGCAAACGGAACTGTCGAAAAAATGGCTTCGGGCCGAAACGGCAGAAGCCAAACAAGCCGAAGCGTTTTGGGGCAAGCCGTTGCAGCGCGAAGTCAACTTGATGGATTTGCTGCGCCGTCCCGAAGTGGATATCGAGCGGCTGTTGACCTTTGTCGAGCGAGATGATGTTCCGGGGCAGGTGTCCGAGCAAGTCGCGATACAGGCCAAATATTCGGGTTACATCGACAGGCAGCAGACTGAAATCGACAAGACCAAGCGTTATGATCATTTACGTTTGCCGGAAACGATCGATTACCGGAACGTCTCGGGGCTTTCAAACGAAGTTTGTGAAAAACTCAGAAAACAACAGCCGGAAACGCTGGGACAGGCTTCGCGAATTCCGGGTATAACGCCGGCGGCGATATCCTTGTTACTGGTCCATTTAAAGAAGAAAAGCGCCTGATGGATACTTGCCGGAAACGACTTCAGGCCGGTCTCGATGAATTAAACTTAACGCTTAGCGACGAACAGACCGACCGCTTGTTGAGGTTTATCGGACTGATCGATAAATGGAATAAAGCCTTCAATCTGACCTCGATCCGTGACCAAGAAGCGATGGTAAGTCTGCATCTGCTCGATAGTCTTGCGGTTTTACCTTATGTTACCGGGCAAACGGTCATCGATATCGGGACCGGCGCCGGATTGCCGGGTATTCCTTTGGCCGTTTGCCGGCCGGACAAAACTTTCACGTTATTGGATAGCAATAGCAAAAAAACCCGTTTCGTGCAGCAGGCCGTTTTAGAGTTGAAATTGGCCAATGTCCAGGTTTGTCATGGCCGAGTTGAGGGTTTTTCGTCTGAACATTTGTTCGATACGGTCATTACGCGAGCGTTTACTAATTTGCCAGACATGCTGAAAATGACCGGGCATTTGATCGCGCCGGGCGGCGTGTTGTTGGCGATGAAAGGTCAGTATCCCGAGCAGGAGTTGCAGCAAATCGAAGGTAACGCGACAGTGATACCGATAAGGGTTCCGGGAATAGAAGCGCAGCGATGCCTGATTCAAATTAACAAGCCTACGCAGCGGGAGTAAACGAGTGGGAAAGGTGATAGCAGTTACCAATCAAAAAGGCGGGGTCGGGAAAACAACGACCAGTGTAAATCTGTCCGCGGCTTTGGCGGGTGCAAAACGAAAAGTGTTGTTGGTGGATCTCGACCCGCAAGGTAATGCGGCGATGGGTTGCGGCGTCGATAAAGACTCGGTGCAATATTCCAGTTACGATTTGTTATTAGAAGATGTGCCGGCAGCCGAGACTGTTGTAAAGCAAGAGTCGTGCGGGTTTTCGATAATTCCGGCCAATTCCGACTTGACGGCAGCCGAAGTCAATATGCTACAGATCGATCGCAAGGAGCGGCGTCTGGCCGAAGCCTTGCAGCCGATTAAGGATCAGTACGACTATATACTGATCGATTGTCCTCCTACATTGAATATGTTGACATTAAATGCCATGGTCGCAGCCGATAGCGTGCTGATACCGATGCAGTGCGAATACTACGCGCTGGAAGGTTTATCGGCGCTGATGTCGACATTGAGAAACATTCAAGGTTCGGTAAATCCCGGGTTGCAACTCGAAGGTATTTTAAGAACGATGTTCGATAATAGAAGCCGTTTGACCAAAGACGTTTCCGATCAGTTGGCTGAATATTTCGGCGATAAAGTTTTTCGCACCACGATTCCGCGTAATATTCGCTTGGCCGAGGCGCCGAGTCATGGTTTACCGGTAATCCAATACGATAGGTCGTCGCGCGGTGCCTTGGCTTATATCGCATTGGCCGGCGAAATGATTAGAAAAGAGAAGAAATAAGACAATTATGGCGGTACAAAAACGAGGTTTGGGTCGGGGATTGGATGCATTATTGGGCGATGCGCCACCTGCGACAGAGAAAAAAAACGAACTGCAAAAACTGCCGATCGAATGGTTGCAGCGTGGAAAGTTTCAACCGAGAAAGGATATCGATCCGGAAAGGATCAAGGAGCTAGCTGATTCGATCAAGGCACAAGGTATCATTCAGCCGATTGTGTTGCGTAAAATCGGCGATGAACGATATGAAATCGTTGCCGGGGAAAGGCGTTGGCGCGCTGCGCAGCTTGCCGGGTTGCAAGAAGTGCCGGTTGTTGTGCGCGATATCGACGATAAGGGTGCGATGGCGATCGCGTTGATCGAAAATATTCAGCGCGAAGATTTGAATCCGCTCGAAGAAGCCGAAGCCTTAAAAAGACTGCTTGAAGAATTTGAGTTGACGCATCAACAAATCGCCGATGCGATCGGTAAATCCCGCGCGACGGTGACCAACTTATTGCGATTGATGGAGTTGCAGCCGGAAGTCAAGCAGTTGCTGGTTGATAAGCAAATCGAGATGGGGCATGCCCGGGCTTTGTTGCCGTTGGGTCGCGATCTGCAAATTCAGGCCGCGCAGAAAATCGCTAAGCAAAGTCTTTCGGTCAGGGCGGTGGAAAAACTGATCAGAGATTTGCAGACCGAGTCGCTAAAAAACGAACCGGCGGAAGTCGACCGCGATACCCTTCGATTGCAGGAGGAGCTAACGTCGAAACTCGGCGCGAAAGTCTCGATCAATCATAAACAAAACGGTTCCGGCAAGCTGGTGGTGGCTTATTCGAGTTTGGAGCAATTGGACGGCATCATCGAGCAGCTCAGTTATTCGGAAAATAGAATTACCGATTGATTTTGTTTGTCCGGGATATGGGTAAAACCGGAAAATCAGGCTGAACGATTGGCTGATTTTTAAATGAATCGTTGCAAAGTAGGAAATGCTCTGTTCCTTATTCTTCCTTGATTAAATGAAGCCTCATCGCTATAATCCACAAGTTGTTGTATCCGGAGTCGGTGTGACGGACGAAAAGATTTCTACAGTCGGAAAAATCTTGATTTTACAAGCGTTCGTTATTATCGCGATATATTCCGGATTTGCAGTTTTTTCGGGGCTGCAGAGTGCTAAGTCGCCGTTTCTAGGCGCATTGGCAGCATTTATACCGAATCTATACTTTGCTTTGCGCATCTTTAGAGCGAGCGGGCAAGGCGCCAAAAAAATCGTGAATTCGTTTTATGCCGGCGAATCGGGAAAGCTCATATTGACAGCTGTGCTGTTTTTTTTGATTTTTCAAATTCCGAATATCAATATTTTAACGCTGCTATCGGGGTATATAGCAGTATTGTCCGTATTTTGGTTTGCGCTAATTATGCGCTGACGATTTCAATTCGAGAGAGGAAAGATGGCTACTGAAGCCCATGCAGCCGAAGGGGCAACCGGATATATCGTTCATCATTTGACACCATTGAGTGTTGGTGAGGGTTTCTGGACTTTGCATTTGGATACTCTATTTTTTTCCGCCGTGTTGGGTGGATTGTTCATTTGGTTTTTTAAAATGGCGGCCGAAAGAGCCACTTCCGATGTCCCGGGATTGGTGCAAAATTTTGCCGAAATGATGATAGAGTTCGTCGATTCACAGGTTAAAGACAGCTTTCATGGCAAAAGTGAATTGATCGCGCCATTGGCGTTGACGATTTTCTGCTGGGTCTTCCTGTTTAATTTTATGGATTTGTTCCCGGTCGACTTGTTACCGATGATCGGCTCCATGATGGGTATCGAATATCTCAGAGTCGTGCCAAGTACAGATTTAAATGCGACCTTCGCCATGTCGATATCGGTATTCTTCCTGATTATTTTTTACAGCATTAAGGTCAAAGGCCCTTGGGGATTCGCCAAAGAGTTGATGTTTCAACCGTTCGGACCTTGGTTACTGCCGTTTAATCTGTTGCTGAAACTGGTCGAGGAACTAGCCAAGCCGATCTCATTGGCGCTTCGTTTATTCGGTAATCTATATGCCGGCGAACTAATATTTATTCTGATTGCGCTGTTGCCATGGGCAATACAGCCGGCGCTGAGTTTTCCGTGGGCGATTTTTCATATTCTGATTATTACGCTGCAAGCTTTCATATTCATGGTATTGACGATCGTCTACCTGAGTATGGCTCACGAAGATCACTAATTATTTTGTTACTTTAATTTTAATCATACGTTTGGAGGTATCATGGAAAATTTAGCGTCTTTAATTGCTGATGTTCAAGGCATGACAGCGATCGCTGTCGGACTGGTTTTAGGAATGGGTGCGCTTGGAACCGCTATCGGTTTCGGTTTGTTGGGCGGTAAATTTTTGGAAGGCGCGGCGCGTCAACCAGAAATGGTGCCTATGTTGCAGGTCAAAATGTTCATTGTTGCAGGCTTGTTGGACGCGGTAACCATGATCGGCGTTGGTTTGGCATTATTCTTCACATTTGCGAATCCGTTTTTATCCGCTGTTCAAGCCGCTGCCGGTAATTAATAGATCCGGTTTTTTAACTAACAGCAACAAGAGGAACGCATCGTGAGTATCAATGCTACTCTGATTGGTCAAATGATTACATTTGCGCTTCTGGTATGGTTTACCATGAAGTTCGTTTGGCCCCCACTGTATCAATCCCTGGAAGAGCGGAAGAAGAGAATAGCCGACGGATTGGCGGCGGCCGAAAAAGGCCAGGAAGAAATGGAATTGGCCGAGAAAAGGGCTATCAATGTCCTCAAAGAAGCCAAAGAGCAGTCTTCGGATATCGTCAATCTGGCGCAAAAACGGGCCAATGAAATTGTCGAGGAGTCGAAAGACGCCGCTAAGAAAGAAGGCGAACGCTTACTTGTCGCCGCTCAAGCGCAGATCGATCAAGAATTGCAGCAAGTCAAAGAAAGTTTGCGCAAGGAAGTTTCTTCCTTGGCACTGAATGCGGCAGAACAAATTTTAAGCGCGGAAATCGATCAAGCCAAACACCAAGAAATCTTGAATAAAGTTTCCAATCAAATAGGTTAAGCACCATGAGCGAACTGGCAACATTGGCGCGGCCTTATGCGGAGGCGGCTTTCAAACGAGCGAAGGAGATCGGTGCGACTGCACAATGGTCCGATAATTTGGCGTTTTTGTCCGCGGTCTTGAGCGACTCTAATATTGCGCTGGCAGCCGATAATCCGAAAATCGCTAAAGAAAGTTTTTTAAACTTGATGTTGGATATCTGCGGCGAACATCTCGATCAGGAAGGTAAAAACTTTCTAAAACTGCTTATCCAAAATAATCGGCTGAAATTGGCCGCGCAAATTGCGAAGATTTACGAGCAATTTAGAGCGGACGATGAAGGATACTCGGAAGTTCAGGTCATATCCGCTTACCCTTTGACGGAAGACGAGCAAGGCAACTTAGTGTCCAGATTGGAGCGTTGGCTGAATAAGCAAGTTCGTTTGGATATCTGGAACGACCGGTCGCTGATCGGTGGCGTACTAATCCGTGCCGGAGACAAGGTGATCGACGGAACCGTCAAAGGCCAGCTTCTTCACATGCAGAAAGCTCTACAGTGAGTGAGAGAAAAAGAACATGCAATTAAACCCATCAGAAATCAGTGATCTTATCAAGCAAAAGATCGAAAATTTCGACCTGAGCGTCGAAAGCCATACCGAAGGGACCGTAGTTAGTGTAACCGACGGTATCGTCAGAGTACATGGGCTTTCCGAAGCCATGCAGGGCGAGATGTTGGAGTTTCCTGGAAATACCTATGGCATGGCGCTTAACTTAGAGCGCGATTCGGTCGGGGCTGTGGTTCTGGGTTCTTACGAACACATTACCGAAGGCGACACCGTCAAATGTACCGGTAGAATTTTGGAAGTACCGGTCGGCGAAGCGTTGCTGGGACGCGTTGTCGACGCATTGGGCAATCCGATCGACGGCAAAGGCGCGATTAACACAAGCGAAACTTCTCCGATCGAAAAAATCGCTCCGGGCGTTATCGCACGCCAATCGGTCGATCAGCCGGTGCAAATCGGCCTGAAATCGATCGACTCGATGATTCCGGTCGGTCGCGGCCAACGCGAATTGATCATCGGCGACCGCCAAACTGGTAAAACCGCCATTGCCGTTGATGCGATCATCAATCAAAAAGGCACTGGCATCAAATGTATTTATGTCGCGATCGGCCAAAAGCGTTCTTCGATCGCTAACGTCGTACGCAAGCTCGAAGAGCACGGCGCGATGGAGCATACCATTGTCGTAGCGGCTTCCGCATCCGAATCCGCAGCTCTGCAGTTCATCGCGCCGTATACCGGTTGCTCGATGGGCGAATATTTTAGAGACCGCGGCGAAGACGCATTAATTATTTACGACGATTTGACCAAACAAGCTTGGGCCTATCGCCAAGTATCGTTATTACTTCGTAGACCGCCGGGTCGAGAAGCTTATCCAGGCGATGTTTTCTATTTGCATTCACGGTTGCTCGAAAGAGCGGCAAGAATCAATGCAGACGAAGTCGAAAAGTTGACTAACGGTCAAGTCAAAGGCAAAACCGGTTCGTTGACCGCATTGCCGATCATCGAAACGCAAGCAGGCGACGTATCGGCCTTCGTTCCGACCAACGTAATTTCGATCACTGACGGACAGATTTTCTTAGAAACCGACCTGTTCAACGCCGGTATTCGTCCTGCGGTCAACGCGGGTCTGTCCGTATCGCGGGTAGGCGGCGCGGCACAAACCAAAATCATCAAGAAATTGGGCGGCGGTATTCGTTTGGACTTGGCTCAGTACCGTGAGTTAGCGGCTTTCGCTCAGTTCGCGTCCGATCTTGACGAAAGCACGCGTAAGCAAATCGAACGCGGTCAACGCGTGACCGAGTTGATGAAACAAAATCAATATTCGCCGATGTCGGTTGCGCAAATGGCGGTGTCGTTGTTCGCTGCAAACGAAGGCTATCTGGATTCGGTCGAAGTCAATAAAGTACGCGATTTCGAAGACGCTCTGCAACTGTACATGAAATCCGAAAAGTCGGATTTGATGGATCAGATCAATGCAACCGGCGACTTCTCCGATGAAATCAAAGAAGGCATTAAATCCGCCATCGAAACGTTCATTAACACGCATAGCTGGTAAAAGGGTCGTCAAATGGCTGTCGGTAAAGAAATACGCACTAAGATCGGAAGTATCAAGAATACTCAAAAGATCACGCGCGCGATGGAAATGGTCGCCGCGAGTAAAATGCGTAAAACGCAAAACAGAATGCAGGCAACGCGGCCTTACTCGAAAAAAATGGGTCAGATCATCAAACATCTGGCTCATGCCAATGCCGAGTACAAACACCCTTATTTGATTCCACGAGAAGTCAAAAGGGTCGGTGTGATCGTCGTCAGTTCGGATCGCGGTTTATGCGGCGGTTTGAATTCTAATCTATTCCGTAAAACCCTAGTGCAGTTACGCCAATGGGAAAAAGACGGCATCGATGTCGATATTTGCACAATCGGAACCAAGGCGGCCGGGTTTTTCGGTAACTTACAAAAAATCAATATGGTTGGGCAAGTCGGCAAGCTTGGCGACACGCCGCATCTAAACGATATCATTGGTATCATAAAAATCATGCTCGACGCTTATGAGGAAGGCCGAGTCGATGAGTTATATGTGATCAGTAATGAGTTTGTTAACACGATGACGCAACGGCCGAATGTCGAAAAACTACTGCCGGTCATTGCCGATGAGATCGAGGACGAATTGAAAGGGCATTGGGATTATATTTACGAACCCGATGCGAAGGAAGTTCTGGATAATCTGCTGATTCGCTATATCGAATCGATCGTGTATCAGGGGCTGGTCGAGAACAATGCTTGCGAACAGGCCGCTCGGATGGTTGCGATGAAAAGCGCTTCGGATAATGCCGGCAAGCTTATCGGCGAACTGCAACTGGTTTACAACAAAGCCCGACAAGCCGCGATTACGCAGGAAATTTCCGAAATCGTTGCCGGCGCCGCTGCTGTGTAATACACAGACGAATTAACAGATTTAAGTATTGAAGAGGACGACAAAATGAGTTTGGGTAAAATCGTTCAGATTATCGGGGCGGTCGTGGATGTCGAATTTCCACGAGAAAGCCTTCCGAAAGTCTATGATGCACTGAAGGTTGAAGACAAGAATCTTGTTTTGGAAGTGCAGCAGCAATTAGGCGACGGCGTGGTCAGATCCATTGCAATGGGTTCGACCGACGGTTTGAGCAGAGGATTGCAAGTGAGCAATTCCGGTGCGCCTATTGCGGTGCCGGTGGGTCAAAAAACGCTGGGCCGTATCATGAACGTGCTTGGCGAGCCGATCGACGAGAAAGGCGCTATCGGCGAAGACGAAAGATGGGCGATTCACCGCGAAGCGCCGTCTTACGATGAGCAAGCCGCCAGCAATGAATTGCTAGAAACCGGCATCAAGGTTATCGACTTGGTTTGTCCATTCGCGAAAGGCGGTAAAGTCGGTTTGTTCGGCGGTGCCGGCGTCGGCAAGACCGTCAACATGATGGAATTGATTCGTAACATCGCGATCGAACACAGCGGTTTCTCGGTTTTCGCCGGCGTTGGCGAGCGTACCCGTGAAGGTAACGACTTCTATCACGAGATGACCGACTCGAAAGTTATCGACAAGGTATCGTTAGTTTACGGTCAGATGAACGAGCCGCCAGGCAATAGGCTGCGTGTGGCTTTGACCGGTTTGACGATGGCCGAGTTTTTCCGTGAAGAAGGTCGTGACGTATTGTTCTTCGTAGATAATATTTATCGGTACACATTGGCCGGTACCGAAGTGTCGGCGTTGTTGGGCCGTATGCCGTCGGCGGTAGGCTATCAGCCTAACTTGGCGGAAGAAATGGGCGTATTGCAAGAACGTATTACGTCAACCAAAACCGGATCCATTACGTCGATCCAGGCCGTTTATGTTCCTGCCGACGACTTGACCGACCCGTCACCGGCTACGACATTTGCGCATTTGGACGCGACCGTGGTATTGTCCCGTCAAATCGCCGAGTTGGGTATTTATCCGGCGATCGATCCGCTTGACTCGACCAGTCGCCAGTTGGATCCTTTGGTTATCGGCCATGAGCATTACAATGTTGCTCGTGCGGTGCAAGGTACTTTGCAACGCTACAAAGAGTTACGCGACATCATCGCGATTTTAGGCATGGATGAATTGTCGGAAGAAGACAAGTTGATTGTTTCGAGAGCGCGCAAGATTCAAAGATTCTTGTCGCAACCGTTCTTCGTGGCAGAGGTTTTCACCGGTTCTCCGGGAAAATATGTTTCATTAAAAGACACCATCGCCGGCTTCAAAGGTATTATCGATGGCGAGTACGATCATGTTCCGGAGCAAGCATTCTACATGGTTGGCACGATCGAAGAAGCTTTGGAAAAAGCCAAGGGCATGAAAAAATAACCGGACGATGGGAACCGAGAGATGACAATGACCGTACATGTAGACATCGTCAGCGCGGAGCAAGAAATTTATTCCGGCTTGGCCGAAATGGTTTTTGCGCCCGCCGAACTAGGCGAAGTCGGTATCTCGCCGCGTCACGCGCCGATGATTACCAAACTCAAACCCGGTGAAGTCAGGGTCAAGGTCAGCGACAGCGAAAGCTATCCATTCTTTGTTTCTGGCGGAATTTTGGAAGTACAGCCGCATTTGGTGACTATATTGGCCGATAGCGCGATTCGAGCGAAAGACATCGATGAAGCGGCTGCACTGGAGGCCAAATCCAGAGCCGAGGAAGCATTATCCGATAAAACCAGAAAGATCGATTATGCGACCGCTCAGGCGCAGTTGATGGAAGCGGTCATGCAATTGAGAACCTTGGACAGACTCAGAAAGCGCGGCGGTTAACACCCGTGGCTTAAGCCATATAAAAGCCCGATAACGATAAAGCGTTGTCGGGCTTTTTTTGTTTGAGTCCGGATAAAAATTGGCATGATATTTAAAGCTTATTATTTTTATATCTTATGCCATAGGTACTATATTTGTTAAAGCTGGGTAAAGGAAATGAAAATATGACATTAACGACTATAATTTTAGCAGCAGGCAAAGGGACGCGCATGCGTTCCGAAACTCCGAAGATTTTACATCAAGTGGCTGGAAGACCTTTGCTGGAGCATGTATACGATACCAGTAAACAATTGGCCGATAATCGGGTAAATATCGTTTACGGACACGGCGCGGAGCAAGTTCGAAATCGATTAAGCCACCTCGATGCTCAGTGGATTGAGCAAGTTCAGCAATTAGGCACCGGGCATGCCGTGCAGCAAGCCATCGATTATGTCGATGATGACGATACCGTGCTGATTTTATACGGGGATGTGCCTTTATTGAAGTTGTCGACGATCGAAACGTTGATTGCCGATGCGGGTAGTAATGCCTTAGCATTATTAACGGTCGTGTTATCCAATCCTACGGGGTATGGTCGCATCGTGCGGGACGGCGACAATAGCGTTTTGAAGATCGTCGAAGAAAAAGACGCATCTCCCGAAGAAAAAGCGATACAAGAAGGCAATACCGGTATCATGGCATTGAACGGCGAGCAATTGAAAAAATGGTTAAACCGTTTGCAGAATAATAATGCACAAAACGAGTATTATCTAACCGACATCATCGAAATGGCTGTCAATGACGGAATAGACATCGTAACTTCCCAGGCCGAGACCGAGGACGAGGTGTTGGGCGTCAACAATCGTATGCAATTGGCGCATTTGGAGCGAGTTTATCAAATGGAGCAGGCAAATAGCTTAATGGAACGCGGAGTTACATTGAGAGATCCCGCGCGTTTCGACATCAGGGGAAAGATCGAGCATTTGGGTACCGATATCGAAATCGACGTCAATGTGATTCTCGAAGGAAGCATTAACATAGGCAGCAATGTAACGATCGGCGCAAATACGCTTATAAAAAACTCGATCATTCACGATAATGTCGAAATATTGCCGAATTGTGTGATCGAAAATGCCGAAGTCGGTAAAGCCAGCCGCATCGGGCCTTTTGCACGGCTAAGGCCCGACGCCAAATTAGCCGATAATGTTCATGTCGGCAATTTCGTCGAAATCAAAAAGTCCATAGTTGAAATCGGCAGTAAAATCAACCATTTGAGTTATATCGGTGATAGCGTCATCGGTAGCGGCGTCAATGTCGGTGCCGGCACGATCACCTGTAACTACGACGGTGTCAATAAGTTCAAGACCGTGATCGAAGATGGCGCATTTATTGGCTCGAATTCGCAATTGGTTGCGCCGGTTACAATCGGTAAGAACGCGACGATAGGCGCTGGATCGACGATTACGAAAGACGCCCCCCCTGAAAAATTGACATTGGCGCGGGCCAAACAAACCACTATCCCAACCTGGCAAAGGCCGGTAAAAAAGGAGAAATAGTATGTGCGGAATCGTCGGCGCAATTGCGCAACGTAACGTAGTGCCGATATTGATCGAAGGACTCAAGCGCCTTGAATATCGCGGTTACGATTCGGCCGGATTGGCCATTGTCGAAGATGGTCAGTTGTATCGCAAGCGCGAGGTCGGCAAAGTTAGAGGCTTAGAAGCCTTGATCGATCAGAATGCGATACAAGGTAATATCGGTATCGCTCATACGCGTTGGGCGACGCATGGTAAACCGAGTACCGCGAATGCTCATCCGCATGTATGCCGCGACAAGGTTGCTGTCGTGCATAACGGCATCATCGAAAATCATGAGCATTTAAGAAATAATCAGAAAGCAGTCGGTTATGAATTTACCTCCGAAACCGATACCGAAGTGATCGTCAACGAAATATATGGCGCACTGGAAAACACTGATAATCTGCTCGGCGCGGTTAAGGAATCGATCAAAAAGCTCGAAGGCGCTTATGCGTTAGGCGTCGTTGCAAAGGATCACCCGAATACCTTGATCGCCTGTAGAAAAGGTAGCCCGCTCGTGATTGGAGTCGGCATCGGCGAATATTTTATCGCCTCCGACGTCGCCGCATTGCTGCCGGTCACTCAACGCTTTATGTTTCTCGAAGACGGCGATGTTGCCGAAATTACGATCGATAAAGTCGTAATTTACGACAAGGATGGCAGCCTAGTCGATCGGCCGATCAAAGAAAGCCAGCTCAAGGCCGATTCGGTCGAAAAAGGCCTCTATCGCCATTACATGCTCAAGGAAATCTACGACCAACCTTGGGCGATTTCCGAGACGCTCGAAGGACGCTTTATCGATAATCGCCTTCAAGAAAGCGCGTTCGGCCATAATGCCGGCGAGGTATTCGATCAGATCGAATCGATACAGATACTCGCTTGCGGGACTAGCTATCATGCCGGTTTGGTTGCCCGCTATTGGTTCGAGAAATTAGCCAAGGTGCCTTGTAATATCGAAGTAGCCAGCGAATATCGCTACCGTAAACCGATCGTCCCCCGCGGTACCTTGGTCGTGACCATTTCGCAATCCGGCGAAACCGCCGATACTTTGGCCGCATTGCAAGAAGCCAAAAAGCTCGGTGCAAAATATTCCCTCGCGATCTGTAATGTTCCGGAAAGTTCGCTAGTCAGAGAATCCGACTTAGTGATGATGACTCGTGCAGGCCCGGAAATCGGCGTCGCGTCGACGAAAGCCTTCACGACGCAATTGGCGACCTTGTTGCTATTAGTCATCGCGATAGGGAGGCGTTTTGGACTGACGAAAGAGTTGGAAAACAAAATATCTTCGGAGCTTTTCAGTTTGCCCGGAAAAATCGAAGCGGTTCTGCAATTGGACGACAAGATCAAACAATTGTCCGAGCAGTTCGCCGAAAAACAGCATGCATTATTTTTGGGTCGTGGGACACATTACCCGATTGCAATGGAAGGCGCATTGAAGCTTAAGGAGATTTCCTATATTCACGCCGAGGCTTATCCTGCGGGCGAATTGAAACACGGACCGTTGGCACTGATCGATGCCGAAATGCCGGTCATCACGGTCGCGCCGAACAATAGCCTGCTTGAAAAACTCAAATCGAACATACAGGAAGTCAGCGCCCGAGGCGGTCAATTGATCGTGTTTATGGACGAAACATTGGCGGCCGAAAACGATGTCAACGTTCAAATTATTAAAATGCCGCCGGTTGAAAACGAAATATCGCCGATTATCTATACCATTCCGTTGCAATTGCTGTCCTATCATGTCGCGGTTCTAAAAGGCACCGATGTCGATCAGCCGAGAAATCTGGCTAAGTCGGTAACGGTCGAATAAATAGCGGAGAATGAGCAAGAATGGTTGTAGATTGACAAAAATATATCATACTTACAAAAAAGTATCATACTAAACAAAAAACTATCATACTTTTGATTATTTAAGCTATGCTTAACGTATATGGCATAGCTTGGATGCTTCAAATGAACTCTAAAACTTCTTTATTAAGTCCCCACTCAAAAGATATCAAAGGTATTCTTGAGCCTGCAATTCTGAAACGGTTGCAAAAGGAAAAGCGTGGTCAAGGTTATGGCAAAGATTACAACCCTTTCTTAACTGTTTGGGATGTTCCGAGTAAAGGCAGGGTTCATCGTCGCCCAGCTTTGACTCACAATCGTATCGTCCATATACTTTCAGACCTCGAACTTGCTGTCTTCTTGCTTTTTGATTGGAATACCTCCGTCACTGATATTCGGGAGCAGTTCCCTCTTAATCCGGAGGCCACAATTGATATTGCAAAAAGGCTAGGTATTAAGCATCCCGCATACAAAGGGATACTTCAGGTTATGACAACTGATTTTCTAATTGATATGGAAATTGACGGACTGCTTGGTAAGCGTCCAACGCCACCATCTAAAAAATTTTCCCCGCCGTTGTTATCCTCATTATTTTTTCACGAGGAGAGCACATGGCATTATCGGACAAACAAAAACATCACATCGAAGCCTGGCAAGCCAGCGGATTGACGAAATCAGCGTATTGCCGTCAGGCGGGTTTGAACGTCAAAACCTTTGGCCGCTGGTGCCGATTGGCTCGGCAAGCGGCGGACTCCGATGCGCCTGCATTGATACCGGTCCGGCTGCAACCGGAGTCGACGGCCTCGGGTTCGTTGTCGTTACGTTGGCCGCACGGCCACGTTTTGGAAATACCGGGCAGTGTATCGCCGCATTGGCTCGGGGAGTTGCTGCAATGTCTGGCTTGATTGAGAGTCCGGCGCAAATCTGGCTGGCGGTCGAGCCGGTCGATATGAGGCGGGGCATTGATGGCTTGTCGGCGATTGTCCAACAGCGCTTAGGTTATGCGCCGTGCGCCGGGGCAGCGTTTATTTTCCGCAATCGCGCCGGCAATCGTTTGAAAGTGTTGCTGTGGGACGGCAATGGTGTCTGGCTGTGTCAGCGGCGTCTGCATCGAGGCTCGTTTACCTGGCCCAAGGCCTCCGAAACCGTATTTGCCCTGAGTCAGGCGCAGTGGCAATGGTTGATTGCCGGGGTCGATTGGCAGCGCTTATCGGCATCATCGTCAGCCGATTGGCAAGTCTAAAAGACCTGAAAAAAACACGTAAAAAAATCGTAGAAACCCAGTTGAATCAAGTGCTTCAGAGGGCTTAATAGGGTATAATAAACCCCATGAATCCACTGGCTGAACTTGATCAATTGAACCTAGAGCCCGCCGCGAAAAATCATGTCGCGGCGTTGCTTCAGGCGCTTCTTGATCAAGCTGCTCAGGACGCCAAAACCATTGAGGCTAAAGACCTCAAAATCGGCGCCCTGACCTACGATTGGCCTACTACAAGCGTATCCGCTTCGCTACCCGGAGCGAAGCACTGGCACCGCTGCAACGCGACGTATTCGAGGAAGCCTGCGATACCGATATGGCCGCTATCCAAGCCGAGGTCGAGCAGCTTCAAGACGACCCGGCGTGTGATACTGCGCCTCGCCCCAAACGTCCGCGCGCAGGCAGAAAATTGCTCCTGCATTTTCTGCATTCACCACCTCCCTGTGGTTTGTCGCCAACCCTTACCGGATCATTTGCCCCGCATCGAGCACCGTCACGAACCCGAATCCTGCACTTGAGGTCAATGCGGCAAGGACTTGGTCAAGATCGGCGAAGACGTCACCGAACAACTGGATGTCGAGCCGGCCAAATTCTTTGTCCATCGCCATATCCGCCCGCAATATGCCTGCCGAGCCTGTGAAACCGTCACGGCGGCGCCGATTCCTCCGGCCGTGATCGACGGCGGTATGGCGGCAGTCGGCTTGCTGACCTGGGTGCTGATCGGCAAATTCCTCGACCACTTGCCGTTGTACCGACTGGAACAGATCGCCGCCCGCAGCGGTGTGATCTTGTCCCGCTCGACACTGGCCGATTGGGTCGGACGCCTCGGCGTCGCCCTGGAGCCCTTGGCCGATCGTTTAACCTGGCACTTATTGCAACGCGATAGCTTGCATGCCGACGAAACCCCCGTTTCGCAACTGGATCCCGGCAACGGCAAAACCAAGAAAGCCTATTTATGGGCTTATCGCAGCAACGATTTGCAACCCGGCCCCAAGATCCTCTTCTTCGACTACCAAGCCGGTCGCAGTGGCCGGCATGCGCAGCGCTTTCTACAAGACTGGCACGGTCACCTGCTGGTCGATGACTACAGTGGCTACAAAGCCCTGTTTGCGACGGCGCGTGCGCATCCCGAATCGTCTTGCCTACTCGAGCCGTGCGTCGAACTGGCGTGCAGGGCGCATGTGCGCCGAAAATTCTTCGATCTGTATCAGGCCAATCAGAGCCCGATCGCGCAGGAGGCATTAAACCGAATTGCGGTCTTATATGCGCTAGAAGCCGACGCGCGGGAACTGACGTCCCTAGGACGCCAAACCCTTCGGGCCGAAAAAAGCCTGCCGGCACTCACGGACTTACACGACTGGCTGCACCAAACCCGGTTGCGCACCGCACCGAATACCGCGACCGCCAAAGCCATCGATCACGCGTTAAAACGCTGGCCAGCCCTGACGCGTTACGCCGAAACCGGCGATTTACCGATCGACAACAATCCGGTAGAAAACGCCATCCGACCCATTGCCCTGGGCAAAAAAAACTGGCTGTTCGCGGGATCCGAACGTGCCGGCCAACGGGCCGCCGTCATCCAAACTCTGCTCGGTACCGCCAAACTCAATGGACTTGATACGGCCGCTTGGTTAAATGAAACCCTGGAAAAACTACCCACCTGGCCCAATAGCCGGATCGACGAATTGTTGCCGTTCGACCGCGGGGATTAAATCATGTTCTGCCGAGCACGAATAGGTGGCTCGATTGGACGCTTACAGTGCAGATGTCGATAACTTTGATCCTCCTGAGCTCATCGATGCGCCTGAGAAAATTTTGTTCTTTCAAACCATGTTGCAAAAATTGGAAGATGAATATGGTTGGAAAATTGAATACCAAATGGGGGATGTACCCAAAAGCACTGTCGCAGTCAGCATTTGGTTGGTGACCGGTCTCGCCGATATTGCCACGCGATAATTCAGCGAGATACAACAACGACGATTCAGGTATTAGAAATTGAACTGACAAGTAAAATCAAAAAAGACGGTACAACAGAGCCCGAAAGCCTTTCGACCTTGTTTTTTCGAGCGTCTGATACCTCGTCAACATTTCAGGGTATCCTTGATGAACTAATGACTTCTCATAAGGATGAAGGCTTGATTGCGATGAGTTGGAAACGAAAATACATTGCGAAGAACACCTCAGTTCGGGAATATTTAGGACACCCTGATAACAAGATAAAAAATGAGCAGGATGCGATAGAGTCATGGGTAGCTAGAGCAGCAGAGAAAGTGAATGGGATGTAGTTAAATTTCACCCAAAGAAATAGATACACATAATTCACCAAAGGCTGGTAAAAAACATTACTTGGTGAAAATTAGCCCGGCGGACTTTCATTTTGGTATAGTAATTTATCTAAGGCGAAGCCTAAGACATGTTAGAGAGTTACCTAAGGGCGAAACAACTAATTTAGAATAAATTAAGGAAGAGAAAGCTCTCGGTATTACCGCAGGTGGTGATCATGGTATTAAATCACGAATAGATCGACAATCTTGTGCAACCGAACATGATTGATGTTCCTGAAAAGTGTTGATACATCAGTTGTTCAAATAAATTACTTGGCTCTATACAAACCACAGGTCGCTTTCGCTCTGACGTTCAAGATACGGCCTAGATACATCTTTGTAGCCTTGGGGACAGTATACTTACTGTCAACAGTCTTGAAAAGCAGACTGGAAACAACTTTTTAAAATATAAACCTGGGGTTTGTATAGAGCCATGATATTTTTTTACAATAAAAGAACCGGAAAGCAAGGATGTACAAACAAATGAGTCAAACAAATGACCTAGTAACCTTTTTACGTCATTACGGACCCATCCCCGCAGGGGATAACATGTATGACGAGCTGATCCAGACCGAGATCGACCGTCATGGCGTAGATCCTGTGATTCATATTACCCCGTCTAAACTTCAAGAAATCCTGGAAAATTTCAAATCTCCTTTTCCTCATACAATAATACTGACTGGTACTGCTGGAGATGGTAAGACATATCACTGCCGCCGTATTTGGATAGAATTTGGAGGAGACCCTGAACAATGGCAAGCTGGAGAGAAGGTTCTATCCACAACACTTCCTGTTTCAGGTAAGAAGCTTACAATTATAAAAGATCTAAGTGAGTTGACACAAAATGAGAAAAACAACTTACTTGCCGATCTAGCGAATTCCATAGCCAAAAAAAACATCAACAACGTTTATCTTGTGGCCGCCAATGATGGACAACTTCTTGCGAGCTGGCGTGATTGGTCAGACACCCAAGATGAAGAAGCACATAAGATTTTTAAAATCATAGAGGACATGCTTGTTGAGGAGCGAACTACGGATGAAGCATTGAATCTGAATCTTTATAATCTCAGTCGCTTGGACGCCTCAGAGCATTTTCAGGAACTTGTCGAACAAATCGTTGAACATCCACAGTGGTCTCAATGTGAGGGGTGTGATCTGCTCGATGAAAATGGATCAACAACTTGTCCCATTCGGATTAACCGCGAACGGCTTCGTATTGGAACTGAAGGGGGGGTATTTCGTAAACGTCTCGGTGAGTTAATGAGGCTCGCACGAGCCAACCGTATGCATCTTCCAATTCGAGACCTTCTACTGTTAGGTGTCAACATTCTTTTGGGCGATCGATATGGACGACAGATTTTATTGACCTGTCGCACGGCAAAAAATCGTGCGGAAAAAGAAGATTATCGCTTAACGAATCCTTATGCGAATGTGTTCGGGATGAATCTACCTGAACGCCAGAGGCAGCAATATCAAGTTTTCAATATCCTCGAAGCCTTTGGAATTGGGCGCGAAACGGACAATAAATTTGATAATTTACTCATCTATGGATCATACAGTGATTCCAAACTGTATACTGATTTGGTGACCAAAGATGCTTATTATGGCGCACCTGCGTATGAGCCATATTTACGTGATTACCTTGAAGGTGCTAGAGAAAATATCGATGAATTTATGCGGGCTTTATCGAGACAACGACAAAGGCTTTTCTTTTCACTACCTGCCGGTAACCTTGATCCTTGGCGTTTAACAGTATATCAGGCTTCAGGTCAGTTCCTAGAATTTGTAGAAGGTCTGAAAAACGGCGGCGACATATCACGAACAACAGAGTTGCTTGTTCGTGGACTTAACAGAACATTCTGCGGCATGATGATTGACGACGGAACGGAACTTTATCTCGCTTCATCTGGTGGTGATGGTCGCGGTCGGATTGCCTCTCTTCTTAATTATGATTTGCCGACGACTAGACGTAGAAGAGACCCTTATCTTAACTTTGAATTAGAAAGTGATGACGCAACGCCATGCATGCAAATTATTGACCCTGCCGCAGACGATGATGGAATCGTTGACAGCCTCACTCTTCAGCTTACACATTTTGAGTATCTTGTTCGTGTCGCAACTGGCAGTTTGCCGGCAAGCTTCTCCATCCAATGTAATGAGGATTTCCTGGATTTCAAATTAAGGGTGATCAAAAGACTTGATGACCTGCTTGGTGAAGAGACATCTGGAGATGAAATCAGCATACAAGCACTTACGGTGGATGAGCATGGTCGAGCTCATCCCGACAATGTACGAATCAGGGTGGCCTCATGAATACACGTCTTGAAGCGCCAGCAAAATTCAGAAGCGATGTTAATGTTTGGGTTGACGAGGCTATCTGGGGACACCGCCTTTACAATGATCAAACACCATGGCTTGTTTTTTTGGAATTCCTTGCAATTTTTCAGTCAAGGCATGCGGAAGGAAAGGCCCTTAATGAAAGTCAAGGTGATGGTTTACACGAAACTTTCACATACTACATTCCTCGTCTAATCCCTCTGCGGCAATTGGTCTTTAATAATCCTCATATCCGATATGTTGAGGACAACCATCTATCTGATCCCGAGAGATGGCTGGAGTGGTTGAAAATTTTTTCTTCCGACGATGACTTTAGATATCTCCAAGACCGTTTTGGGTCGTTTTCGCGTTTTTCCCGAGTGATAGAGCTTTTTCAAATCACCGCAATTGAACCTCACCGTCAACGCAGGTGGACGTCCCGTTTTCTGTTTCCTTACGGCCCTAACTGTCTTTATGCAGACTTACCCGCGAATGTAAATGGAAGCCCGGATAGACGCTTCTTTGCAAGAAGTGGTGAACTTCTCTATCTGATGCTTAATCGCAGCGGTAAGGGGAAAGACTTAGCAGAGATGATTTCTGAGAAATTGCTGCGCCAAGATGAAACTTGGAATCGAGTAGTACGTGCGTTGCTGCCTGAGGGATATAGGATTGACTCTAACCTTGTATCAAGCTCGATTGGGTATCTACCTTTTGCAGAACGTCCTGAGTATGGAGACCTAGCCGAAACATGGACTCGGTTACTTAATTTGGATTTATCCGGCGAAGCGCTATTCGATCCGTTGACGCGTCTATCGTCTTTACACATGCTTCTGTACATGCTGAGACGAGCTAATGAAGAAATTGGTGATATCAGTGAACCAAAATTCGTATTGGAAATAGCTTCGCCTCGAAGAACAACCCTATTTGAACTCTCAAAGGAAAATTTCGGAGCGAATCGGATGTTATCTACACGCGCGGTTCGTGCATACATCGAATCTGCTAAAGAAGACGAACACTGGTATGACGCAATGCAAGCAAGGGCTCCCGCAGACGCAGTGCGAGAGTATCTTTCTGAACGTTATGAATGGCAGCCGGATGATGGCCTGCCATCTGGTGATCCGGACACAATCTTCGAAGCCCTTAGATACTACGCTGAAAAGCGCCACCAACAACACGTTGCCAAAGTACATATGGAATGGGCAAAACAGATTGGATTAGCAGTATCGCGTCGTGGCGCAGGAACATGGTACTCTCCTGATGATTCTTTGCTCAAAGCGCTAGTCATGTGTGTCGTCGATGAAGGCCGTGAGGAATATCACCGCTTTCTAGCCAAACTATATGACCGATTCCGGTTGGTTATAGGTGCGAACGAAGCGGAGCAAGCTTTCGGGACTCTTCCAACTGATCAAAACGCTTTTATGCAAAATACACAGCGCTTGGAGCAACGCTTGAGGACATTAGGACTGCTACGCCGCCTTTCTGATGATTGTGCCTACGTTGAGAACCCGTTCAGGAGCAATACATGACAAGAAACGAACTCATCGCGGCAGTCGCGCTCGATTTCATAAAGGTTCATTTAGATCAGGAGCCGGACGGCTCAATGCGTTTTTGCATGCTCGGGCTTGAAGCGTCTCTTGTGCGCTCTATTGCACAAGCCGTATCGGCCGGCTCAGATACGTCATCTACTGTTTTAGTCAGGATATCTAGCTTATTCGATCCGGAAAATACTCTTCCTGAGAACGTGATAAGCGACCAATCCATCACACATTGGCGTCACTGCCGATTGCCGGATAGCACACGCGCAGTGCTTTTTGTGGCTACGCAAGAAGAGCTTCAACGTAATGATAAGAGCGTTGAAAAAATCACAAAAATAGAAACAGACACACTGAGAACTTGCTATGACGCCTGGATTAATCAGGCCGGATTGACATCAGTGTATCTGGACGCTACTAAGCGTGAACATTTACTTACTGCCCTCCAATCAGCAAACCAATCACATGCAGCGCGAACCATTGAAACATTCGCAGATTTCGTTCTTTCTATTGCGGAAGGTATTATTTATAAGGGGCTGCCTCTCCAAAAAGCAATTGATAATGCTCTTCCTAGCTTAAGGCTTCCACGGTATTCAGGTTACTTTGACCGCATACCTGAAAAGAAACGCAAATCTATCGGCGAATGGAACAAAATATTTAAAGGGCTACATAATAAAGTTCGTCCCCTTCTTGTTCGGGAAACGGAGAAAGGCGAGCCAATTCCGCGAGAGCAGCTTCGTGCTAACTTTGAAGAAATTTCTGATCGTTTAGAAGAGTCGGAACGGCAGGCGATAGAAACGTTCCTTAATGCTGATTTGCGGATTGATGACTGGTCCAATGAACAAAAAAGCTTAGTAGACCTCGATTGGAGGTCTACTTCTGATCTATTTGAAGGAATAACAAAAACCGCGTCGCTATCTTTGGGACAAGTAACGATCAAGTTCTTTGATGATGAATTTGATGATCTGCTGGAAGATGAAGAACGCGAACTGCTTTCAAGTGATTTCCCAAAAGATCCATCGGACGACATACAGGACTTCTTTGAAACTCACCGTGAACAATTAGCCCGAGACAAAAAGTTGTCTGGCAAATGGGAACGGTATATCTATCGCAACCCGCAAACCTACCAAGATTTTTTGGTTGGATTGCTAGAAACATTGGGTAGCTTGCGCAACCGTGTTAGTGATGATGAGCTAAAAGAAAAGAAACTGACAATTCGCATTCCCAATGCCCGAGAGAAAAGTTTCTGGCGAGGAAAAAATCCAAAAGTCGCACGATACTTCGCTTTCCGTTACCGAGGGCTACAAACAGTTTTGGGGAACAAGGTCGAATTAGATTTTGGAAAGTTGATGGAGTTTTACTTTCCAAAGGTTGATGACGATCTTGCTAGAACGACGTCCGGCTCTAAAGAGGCCAGATCTATCAAGTTCGAAGCCGTCCTTGACCCCGAAGGTGCAAAGGTTAAGCTCATTTTCCACTGGGAAATGTCCGTCGATGCTATGGCGACAGCAATGCCCGACGACTTGCTTAACGTGGCAAACTATGAGGAAAGTTATGCTTTATTACCAACAGCGGATATCACAAGACAATCAGTTAGTGCGAAAGGAAGTATCCAGCGCATTGAGTTAAATGATGTTAATACGATCCGTGATGCCACCAATACAAATGATGGAAAGCTCGTTGCACCTAATAAGGATAGTGGTGATAGGAGTGTCGCATTTCTGTCCAACCTAAATGAGCTTTCTGGTGTATTGGGGATACAAGGCCAAGAGACCATAAAAGAGCGATTTGATAACTTCCTAGTTGCCTATTCTCAGGCTATTCGTGATTGGGTTGCGATCGAGGGATCGGGAATTGGCTCAGAAGCTTTTGTTAGGCAAGCGACAGCTTATGACGAATTACTAGTATCTCTGCTAGAGTATGCAAGTAATGATCTCGCACGGGAAAAACTCTGGCAGGAAATTCTGCGATTTGGTGTGGCGAATGTAGGTGCCGGAAGCCCTGCTGCGATCGTTACTCCATGGCATCCATTGCGTCTCGCTGAAATTAACATTAAAGCAAATCAGGCTGCTCGGCTTGTTAATGATGTTCTCGATGCTGAAGAAGATGACATTTTTCGGGCTGACCTTCTATTTTCTCAGGTCCAGTTTGAGCTACTTGCAATCTATTACCCGGAAGTCTGTATAGGATTTGATCGCGATAAACCGATACTCCTATCTGCGGCTGACACATCATATGACTATACACTCGCCGAGCCGCCGCTACGCAGAAACCGGCAGGACGGAGATGATGCGCTTGATATTGAGCCCGGTGTTGCCGCCAAAGCCTTTGGCAATGTAGGCGAACAGTATTTGAAGCTGCTGCCTCATGAGCGTAGTAATTTTTCGGTGGTTTTATATAATGCGGAATCTAAAGCATTGCCAAGTGCTTTGGCATCAGAGCTCTCAAGTAAAGTTGAGCAAGAAAATGAACTGCAATGCGATCTCTTGCTCACGCATTCTGAGCCCAAGCGGATTAGACGGATTTATGAACAACAAAATGTTACAGTTAACGAAGAATCCGGTTCGGTCATGGCTAGTGAAGCAGCAAGGAATTTCCTTTCCAGACTGCGTGTAGGTTTTCTTGATGCCGCAAAAATTCCCAATGATGATACTGACCGCGCTGCCGACCTTGTGGCCCTTCAAGATGTGGTGGCCAGGAATGCAAAACTTGTTTGGAAAAGAGCTCCGGGCGACAGAGACCCTGATCTGTTCAATCATGTTCCGGCGCGTTGGTCTCGACGCCGCCCGATAGGCTTGGCTGATACAGCAACCTCAGTATACCTGACTAGCCCTGTTCAGCCGCATTCCGGCCAAAGCTACCTCAATCTCATACAAGGATTCCTCGAAGGGGATAACGCACTGCCTGGCAATGTTATACCTGCTCGTGAAGTAAATTTCCGTGATGGCGAAATTGGCAATGTATTTACCCAAACACACAAGATTGGTGAATGGGTTGTGAACTTCGACGAATTGGTTGATCGACGCCTCCTGAGCAACAATGGCATTCGCGTTATTCGCCATATACGAGACCGGCAAGTAGATCGCAATATTGTTGTATCGACTACATCAAAGCCTAAACTATTGCGTGTGCTTCTCAAAGAACGCTTAGCAAGGCTCGATCCTGCAATCATTATGTATGGTGAATCTTTCATTGACCAACTGATCGATCAAGCCAATACGCTGTCCGGTCAAGTCGTGATGCGCGCTGCCCGATATGGTCATTACGCGAATGAGTTGCTTGGTATAGTGCTTTCCATGGAGAAAATTCGTAAAGGACTCGGAGGCTCTAGCTTGCCCATAGGGTGGTATTTCCTGGATGATTTTGCATCTTGGTTTGGGCAACGTGAGGAGCAAATAGCCGATATTATGGCCATAGCTCCACGTATTATCGATGGTAAACCAGTTCTGAAAGTGGCTATTTCGGAAGCAAAATTTATCAGTTCTCGTGGGTACAGAACACAGGCAAAGAAATCAGCCAAACAGCTCGAAGAAACCGTTGCGCGCCTAGGGCGAGCCATTGATCCAAATCACAAACGTATAGATCGAGAAATTTGGTTAAACCGCATAGGTGATTTCATGATCGAAGGCATGGAACCGTTTGATTCTGCGCTTATGAACGGCTGGGACTTACACAAATGGTCAGATGCAGTCAGGTTGGACGAAATACCGATACAACTTGCTGGCTTTTCTCATGTCTTCGTTCACGACAATGATGAATATGTCGATGCAGGTGAAGCCACGCCGTTAAAAGGTATGCCGCACTGTGCACAGCAAGTGTTTGATAAAACCTGTGTCGCCAGATTATTTCGATCATTTGCCGAGAAAAATAAAACTTCTGAAGAGCAACCGAAAGCCGATGATAGTACATGGAGTGACGCTCTTGTTTCTACAGGGACAATTTTAGAGGTTTCTCAAACAACGATTAACTCTAAGGAAACCACCCAATCTCAAACACCCGCGTCCGAACCTGTAGGACGTAAAGGTGCAACTGTATCAGCAACTCAAGATAAACCGGACACCGCTATCTCCGCTCCAACTGAAGAAAGCGCATCACCTCAACCGGCTACCACGGAAGAAGATACTAGGCATACTATTCCAGATGAATTATTAGAAATGTGGCCGTCGCGGCAGCTTGCCGAATGGGTCAACAACGGTGTTGCTTCTGAGGAAGACGACGAAGGCACCAAAGCCTGGCTTGATAAGACGGTTAAAGCTTTGCAGAGGGCTTTACGCGGGTATGAAATGACTGCCGAACTCATAGGTTCTAGGCTCACGCCAAATGCTGCCCTCGTGCGCTTCAGAGGCTCAGATGACCTTACAGTCCCCAAGGTCGAAAAGAAGCGGCAGGAGTTGCTGACCTCCCACGCAGTTGATGTTATCAATGTACTAGCTGCTCCGATGGAAATTATCATCATGGTAAAACGACCACATCGGGCGATACTACGGCTACAGGATCTCTGGCGCAGGCGGAAGCTTCCTGCAACTGCACCTGAGTCAAATACCAGCTTACTGTTAGGTGCGAAAGAGGCTGATGGGGAAATCCTATACCTTAATGTTGGCAATGAGTTCGGGGGGCATCAGCAGCATGGACCTCACACGCTGATTGCCGGGGAAACAGGAAGCGGTAAAGGTGTTCTGGTACAGTCGCTACTTCTTGATATATGCGCAACAAACTCTCCCGAAAAAGCACGCATTCGCATGATTGATCCCAAGGCTGGAATTGATTTCCCCTGGTTGCGAAATATGCCACATCTCGATGGCGATCTCATTACCGAACAAGACGAAGCCATCCATGCATTGGAAGAGCTAGTGGCCGAAATGGAGCGAAGGAACCGGCTGCTTGCGGAAGCAGGTGTTACCAAGCTGGATAACTACAACAGAAAAGTACCCCCATCCGAGCAACTTCCACGCATTTGGTTGTTCCACGATGAGTTGGCGGACTGGATGATGATCAATGAATACAGGGACGCCGTTGATTTGAATGCAAGCCGTTTGGGCGTGAAGGCACGGGCGGCAGGAATCAACCTCGTACTGATTACACAACGACCGGACAAAGACGCCTTGCCGATGCAGCTCCGTGCCAACTTAACAAACCGGCTAGTGCTAAAGGTTGCAGATAAAAAGAACTCTATACTGGTTCTTGATGAACCTGGAGCTGAGAGATTACTCGGTCGCGGTCATCTGGCTGCAAAGCTATCGGGCGAAGGAAGAGTTGTTCTGGCTCAGGTGCCATTTGCATCCGAAGAAGAGATTGCTGAATTAGCACAACTGATACAAGTCAGTCGATTGGATAAGAAATCAAATTAGCGTTAAGTAAAGGAGCCTCAAAAAGCATGCTTAAAGAGTTAAAAGAGGCGCTAGAACCTTTCGGGTATCATATCAAAGAAGAAGATGGCTTGGGATTTGTTATTAGGCATGACTGTATAAGTTGGACTGTTCGTCTTATTAAGGAAGATTCATTTTACTACCCAATTTTCTATTTCAGAACACATTTTGCTCCTGGAGAACGAACAGATTTACACGAAATCATACCTATGGTCGTTGCTTTAGTTTTTAGAACTGTTGGAGATTTCTCTTTTAGGTTTTTGGGTCAACACAATGAATGGAGTGGAATCGAAGATGAATTGTACGGGACTTTCATTTTTCCTTCACAGCCTTTATCTGAAAGAATTAGATCTTCATATAAAGAAGATCTCGATGAACTAATCGAGATATTAATGGGGTTGTTAATAGTTCAGAATAACCTTATAGATTTTATTGACGTAACAGAGGGAGAAGAAGAAACCTATAATTGGGAAGGAAACGAAATTACCAGCTGGGTCACTAGAATTAAGGAGGTTCTCGGAGAGAATATAGGATGCACATATAACGAAAGAGTCAATCCTACTTGGTACTATTTTAGAAGTTTCTCTTCTGGTGTTTCAGTCGTTAAAAGCAAAACTCTCCCTAAAATGATTAGGCAATTGTATAAGAAGCATGAGGACAAACACATATTTTTAGAAGGTGTATCAGGCCTACTGTATCTAACAGACAAAATCAGAAATTGTGTGGACAATAAGAGATACAATTTAGCAGCTAAAATAATTAATAAGTTGGAAGGTGCTTCAGAGCTTTTGGTAATCCCAAATGAAAATATTTCTTTTATTCTAGGAATGCTGAATGTGGTGGCAATAACCAACGACGGTGGAATATCAGCGTTCCTAGACCAAAAGGAAAAAGTAAAAGCACGTAATGCTCAAGAAAACAAAATTCTTTTTGCAGATAAAAGAATGAAGTGGACTATAAAAACCAAATCAGACAGTGCATTATTTGAGGATTTGGTTTTAGAGCTCTTAGTGCAGGAGCCGTATATTCTTTCAGCGAAGAAAGTTGCGCCAACAAATCAAGGCGATAACGGGCGCGATATAATTTGTGAATACAATGCCACTTATAAAGAACTTCGTGTTGGTAAGGAGCAGCCTTCGATTGAAATTGGTCAATTGATTGTTCAGTGCAAAACTAATCTCGAAGGTTCGAAGAAAAAAAGCATTGGGAAGTCAGACGTAGATGTTGCAGATACAATATATGATTATAAGCCAGATGCTTATCTACTCGTGGTTAGCTCTCAGGTCACAAGAGACCTTACAGAGTACTTCGAAAAAATCAGGACTCGAGAGGATCTACATTGGATCGATTGGTGGAACTCTTTCGATATCGAAGAGAGGCTTAGGCTAAACCCAGACATTATGAGTAGATATAAAAGTATTATTGGGTACGAATAAATAACCGTAGGCTGACATTTACAAATAACTTGTTGCCAATAACTAATCAAGGTGCGAGCCCGAGGCGAGTCTTATTCCAATGTAACTGCTGCGTTCCACCGCAGTCGATTAACGTCACTCAAACTGGAGATCCTCTCCTTCATTGTTCAAATAGCCCTTACTAATAGGGAGCGAAAAGTGTACGTTCAACCACCGCTTTGAGCAGTTCGCAAAATTAAATCAAAACCTCAGTTATCTGGAAAAATTTACATATCGGGTTCTAAATGAATCTCTAATATAAGACCAGCACTTTTTTCGATATTGGTGAGTTCGTCTTTGCTTGTCTTCCCGACAATCATGGCGAGCTGGTCGATCTTTGGCTTGGCTGAGTCCTTCTCCGCTTGCTCTTCCCCGAGCTTGAGTAAACCTGCGGTGCGAGGTCTGTCCAAAGGTAGTTCAATCTGAAAGCCTGATCTGAATATCTGTCGGATACGGGTCTGTTCTTTGAGCGTTTCAAAGCGCTTTTTGCTCTTATTGGCTACATTCTCCAGATCAAGACCAAGCAACACCGCTGTTAGATCGTCTTCGCAATTGGAATCGATGATTGCGGCTGCGTATTTGCCGGGACGGGGAATCAGCACATTTCCGGTGATCTCCACACCATCAGGCATTATGATAAGTTGAGTGCCGCCTTGTTGTAGTGGTAGATGGAGGTTTGCTTTGAACCGTAATGATCTGGGAAGGGGGGCGAGTTCGCCAACCCGGCCGACATTACTGAGAAGCTGCTGCCGCAGACTGAGCGCGGATCCTTCTCGAAGCCTTGCAATGACCGACATGTTACCGCGATCTGGGTGGAGCAACCGCTTTGCTTTATCCAAGTTAATCGTGCGCAGATCGCCAAAATCCCAATTGACTTGAAAACGTTTGCCTCCATCAAAAACTAATATCGGAGTCGTCTTGGTCGTCACTGCGAGATCCGGCTTGGTCATATCGATCTCCTTGAGCGATCCAGCCACTAGCAAGGCTGTTGTCAGCCCATCCCTCCGAATCAGATCGCATTCCGGCGAAGCAACAAAAAAAACCAGGTCGTCGCGACCAGAAAAGAAGCCGCGAGGCTTAATCAGAGCTCCCGGCTTTGGCCCTAAAATGTCGCCAAAGGCAATCGGCCACTCAGCCCCGGTAGCATGGTTACGGCGTTTTGGATTAACGAAAAGGGTTTGCTCCAGAACGGTATAAGTGTCGCGGTCGTTTGAAATCATCAGCGGCGCGGGATCATCCGCTACTTCATCAAGCAGGATAGCTGCATCTAACACCGCGCTATGAGCCTCGATCTCATATTGGAGCACGCGATCAAAGACATCGAGTATGTAGCTCGACGTGTTAATCCCCTCAAAGCGAAGCAACATGTTTCGAATATGTTGCAAATCATCGATATCAATTTTCCGCAAAGTACTGGCTGCTGCGCTAGCAGCTGTAATTGCATTCGCTTCCCAAGTATCAACAAAATTAGCAAGTGCTTGGCTGTCTGATCGATGCGACGCGAGAGTGAGAATCAGCCCTTCCAGACGGCCCGATTTCGGCAAATCGCTCTTTCTAATGTGTCGGAAAGCCGAGGCATGGAGCTTCACGTCTTCGCGGAATTCTTTCGCTAGTCTGCCAATTCCCGAAACTTGCGACATGAGTACAATAGATGGAAGTGGGCGTTGCCCCCTAACTTCAATCACCTCTTTGAGTCGCTCAACAGTCAATTTGCGATCCTGCTCCCCTTGTTGAATCCCGAGGAAAAGGTCGATAACGATCAAGTCAGCTTCGATAGCTGCATCAACGAAATTTCGTCCACACGTCTCAAAAGGAATATCGAGTGCGTTAAGAGCGGATTCTACGTCTTCCAAGAAAGGTCTGATCTCCTGTATTTTCTGCTCGTAAGTGTCAAACAGCTCTCCGAGTAAGTCTTTAATGGTTTCCCGCTGTTGCCATAGGGCGTTGATAAAGTCTTGGTTGGACTTCAGGTGCTCTCGTTCGTCAGGATCATAGCCGGGAAATATTGCCTCAATTCGCTTTGCTGCTTCGCCTTGTGCATCATCAAAAAAGCTTTCCCAGCCCTCTTCGTCGAGAAGCTCCGCCACTAGGGGAATCTCATCGTATCCGTCGTCGACGATGATCGCGGAACGAATCCCGGCGTCATGCACCAGTTTTTTATCGCTCAATTCTCTCCCTCCACCACACGATAGTCGAACGTGGAGAAGCGCCCTTCGTCATTGAGTGTGCCCGGGTCCAACATCAGTGCGCCACCGTTATGTTCTGCTGCCTCCCGAGCTATGTAGAGGCCTAGGCCACGACGCCGGCTCTTATCTTTGAGTGAGAAAAAGAGATCGAAGACACGGTCCTTATATTGTTCTGAAATCCCAGGACCATTGTCAGAGAACCGTATTCGTGGTGGGTTATCCTCGAGCGAAATTGTTATCTCCAGCATGGATGACATTTTCCGCTGTTTTTCAACATCCATCCAGTAAACCGAGTTGGAGATCAGGTTTTCCAACACCTGAACGACCATTCCCTTGACTGCGGATACCTGCACAGGTCTGTCAGGAAGCAGAACATTCAGTGCGACCTGATGACGTTCGAACTGGGCCTCATGGGCTTCTAGGATATCATTCAAGAGCTCATCGAGATTGAAGCGTTCTTTGCGCTGTCTTCCTGTCACGCTAAGAGGATCGAGAATCCGTAACCGTTTGGTAATGCTAGTCATTGATGCTCTGAGACTTTCAAGTCGACGACGAATTTCGTCTGGAACGGTTTTACGTTTCAGGCTATTCAAAACGTCGAGCGCGTCTTCTGCCGACCGGGTGAGTTCATGCGCGACAACTTCGACCATTAGGCCTATTCCCGCCATGGCGAGCATTTGATCCGCATCCTTTTCCATGTCAGCAATACGTTCGCGGGCTTGGGTTGCGTATCGAGCGAACTCCTCACGCATTAGCTCGAGCTCTTGAACGACATCTCTATGTTCTGATGGAACGAATTTTCGAATTGACTGAATTGCAGTTTTCATCCGTTTTTCGAGATCGGCCGTTTTGGTTTCGTCTGCGATGAAGGGTTTTTTAGCGTCTTTTTGTTCCTTGGTGATGCGGTTCATTTCGTCTCTAAGGCGTTCTACGGCGAACTGAATCGTCTCCTTGAGGATCGCTTCTTCTGGTGTTTGCCTCAAGCCTTCGCGGTTCGTTTGATCAATGAGCTGAGGATTTTGCAGGCGACTGATTTCGACTTGCCCGACAAGCTGGATTCTGTTGAGTGCATAACCTTTCGACGCCAGAGCAGTCTTGTCCAATTCAAGCCAATCGTCGTTTTCGGACCCGTAGGGATAGACCCGGAAGCTGTCACGGTACAAGCGAACACCCATCCATTGGTCGAGCAAGTTGCGCAATGCCTGATAATCTCCGGTCGATTTGCCCTTGCGTAGGATTGACCGGTTAAACCAGTAAAGCTCAAAATCGAAGGGGCCGACGCGATTCAGTGCGGAATAGTCAATATCCCTCTTGTTCATCCTTCGGCTTTTTGCCTTCGGACCAACGAGCGCACCGTGCAGAACATCGGCAGTGGCAATCTCGATGCTCACTTCCTGAGAGTGTTCAAAGCCGATATTGTTGAGTTCGATCCTAAGCTCCAATTCCGGGCCGGCATCGGTTAAGCGGTACTTGCCCTTTACTAGTGCATTGGCATGCGATAGGAAGCTCTTCTCAAGCCGCCGGATATTGATCCGCTTGCCATTCCAGAACACCGCAATGCGCTGGCCGGAAACTTTTCCCAAAGGGTTTACAAGCAGCGAGAAGTCGTCAATCGCTAATCGTTCGACACGCTTCTCGCTCCAATCGGCGTTCAGCTTCTCAATCTTGATATCAGTTCCGCTGAAGTCCAGTTTGTCCTTCTTCCTACCTTTTCTGGGTTTGACATCGATGTCTTCGATCATCTTAGAAGCATCGTCGAACTCGGACCAATCAATATCAATGAGATTGTAATAATTGTCGTTTGTTCGTGTTGTTCGCACGGAGAGACGATCGCCAAGCCGCATTGCTGACAAGCGCCCGATCCCTTTCTCCCCGAGAAAAGGGGCGCGCGACTTCCCACCTGCAATGGCGGCATCGATCTCGCTCTTCCTGGACGAAGTCCCGATCACAAGGAAGACGGTGTCGAGTTCCTCCAACGACATGCCTGACCCAGTATCTGAGATTGTGATTGAATTCAGATCGTCGATCTCCTCAAGCGCAGCCAGTAAGGCTTCATAGGTACCGGCTTCCTCGATAAAATTGCTGGCATCGTCCCAGAGCTCTTTGGCTTCCGTATTGAGCTTGCCCGAAAGTTCCTTCTTAAGGTCATACAAATCCGGAGAATCATCATCTCCACCTTCGATAGCTCGGAGGATTTGGGACTTGGACTCCTGACAATCCCGTCGGCCCATAACGACATCGAAATTAATTGTGACACCGTTTTGGGAACCCGCATCGATTCCGTTTTTGATCAGCTCATAGAACGCAATAGCGTCAGAACTGATGAGTTCCGATCCCAGTTCTAAAATGGTTCGAGCAGTTACCTTAAACATACATGAACTTTAAGTTGAAGTCCTTTACATTTCATCATATTACTTATGGCAAGCGAGGCATACTTTAGCTTTGCCATATAGATCATCAATATCCAAAGGCTCACTGTCTGAACGCAAAGGATTAGGCTGGAACTTACTTTTCTGTCTCGCCAGACGCTGTTCATGATCTTCTTTGATTTGCTGGACTCGTTGCGGCTTAGATAGCTCTTCCAAAGACTCGCCCTGGCTCCATGTAAAGGGCGAGCCATGATCGACGGCATTTTTTTCATAAGTCTTTGCTTCTGCAAACGCTTCGGGATGTCGCTCCATGAGACGTACCCACTCAATCTTTTGCTGGAAAAAACAAAAGGTGCAGCCGCTACGGGTCCGCCAAGAATAGTATTGAGGAAGACCGAGACCGGCTCCTTCCAATATATCCAAAACACCTGATTTGTCTATTCCGGCCTCTTTAAAGGGTAATTTTACAATCAGGTTCTCATCTTTTGATGAATAGCCTGAACGGTATTCTTCATCACCGCGTATAGCAACATAACTATATATTGTCTTACCCTCTTCGAGCAGTGGACGCACCCAAACCTCGAAGGGGCGCAGTTTTAATTGACGTGTGCACCATCTTGTCTGCGCGGAAGGCAGGAAGTCGTTGTACTGCTTCAGCCAAAAATCAAAATCACGGTCAGGGTTGAGTTTATGGATTGTTTTTCCCAAGAAACCTTCAAGTCTTCCCAGATATTCGTAAACTTCCGGAAGCTCTTTACCTGTATCGGTGAAGAAATATTCAATATCAATATCCGGGTGATGCTGCCGCATGTATACGGCAAGTGCAGCACTATCTCGACCACCGGACAAGCCCAGAACGTGCATTTCATTTACTGACATATCCTATGCGACCTTTTCGTTTTTCTATCTCGGACTCCGAATTCTGCATATATCGGGCACTTAACTCTGCCAACGCTGCAAGAATAATGCTTCGCTTCGTGGTATCTACTGCATCCAACGCCTTTGAAACCCGGCCAATGAGATCATTGATAGCCTCTCTATCAGAATCGATAACATCGAATTCTTCCAAAAGTGGGGCTGGCCTGCCTTCCATTCCGACTACCACAGCCAATGCCTGACGCTTTTCTGGACGACCCTTGATGCGTGTGAATGTTTCTGCTCTGAGAAATTTTTGAGCCATATCGGCAAGTTCAATAGATGCTCGGTCCATATCGGGGTCAACCCAATCTCTTGGT
This sequence comes from Methylotuvimicrobium sp., assembly GCF_050611805.1. NCBI lineage: Bacteria > Pseudomonadati > Pseudomonadota > Gammaproteobacteria > Methylococcales > Methylococcaceae > Methylotuvimicrobium > Methylotuvimicrobium sp. The sequence goes on along the minus strand of NZ_JBNGHF010000014.1, from coordinate 28,393 downwards.
GGCTTATTTGCAGCAAGGCTTGCAATGCCCTCAAAGCTTTCGTCAGCACCCTCAAATTTAGCTAGGCGGCCGACAAAAGCGTCCAAGCGGAAATCTCCGGCAAGCTCTTTTACATTCTCTGCTCGCTCACGGAGTTCTAAAATAGACTGACGTGAAAGATTAGGAGCCTGTAGCTCAGCAAGAAGCATATCTCTTAACCTATGGACCATAAGAGGATATGCCTGTACAAGCTCCTGCAAGCCTTCTTTGACTATTGAGACAATGTTTCGGATATCGTCTGTATCCGAGACTTCGGCTTCCCTTGAGTTTACCAATGCGGGAATATCGTCAAACAGGAACTTGTTAGGGTCACGCGCATGTTTGAAGATATCCCGCACTTGAATGGCTCTTGCAGACAAACGCATTGTGCGTTTCGTCCAGTTCGGAAGTTTTTCATAGATTGCAACAAGACCACGGGCAACATCAATAGGTTCAAGATGGATGAGTTTGTTTTTCTCATCAAGGTCACGCACGACATCTGCCATGTCCGACAACATGCGCCGAGAAATCTTATTCAGGTCCATCCAACGAAGTTGAATCGTCTGAGCGTCTTTCGCCATATATTCAACATCGACATCGTCAAATCGTGCACGGAATATACCTTCCCTGTATATGGCCAGATTTTCCCGTTGTGTCAGAATGAAGGCGACTGATAGAACCGGCATCAATCCATCCTTGATACCGTATGGTTGTTCCTCCCAGAGGTCATAAAGCTCTGATACGGCAACCGAACGTTTTTTGTTCTCTGTTATATATTGGATCGCTGCGTTCCATGCCGGGAACAGCCTGCATATATCACTTTCATCATCGGAAGGGGCTACAAAGCGCCAGCCATCTTTTGTCTCTGTATAAAGTCCTGTGGCCTCCAGAAGAGATGCATAGAGACCACCTTCAGCCGGATAGCCATCAATGCCCAAACGTGGCTCGCCTTCTCTTGTAATCATGTGTCTCAAGAGAGCATTTTGACCTGCGATAGCGCTGCCAGATGGTTTTTGACGGTTTAGAAGCTCATTGTGAAGTTTGGGGCATTGATCAAAACGTCTTTCGGCAAGCTCAGAAGCGAGGCTGTTCAGATCAGATTGGCGATATCGTTTTGTAGAGTGATGTTTACGGCACCATTCTGCGTGGTCGAGAGATTTTGTAAGCTCAGTTTCTAACAGGGCCTGCAAATCTGCGAGTCTTGCCGTAACTTCACGTCTTGCAACTGGATCACCCGCTAACTCAGGATGATCATTATTAACCTTATCGAGTGCGAGCAGTTCACGTGCCAGCATCACCATAGACCAAGCCCGTGGAGAGTAACCAATAACTATGTCCCATTGATCTCTTAACTTAGCCGCTTCCCGGCATAGAGTTTTAACGTGTTCCTCATCTTCACCTTCGGTAGGTACAACGAGCAAGAACTCTCCAATCATACTGTTTTTAGGTTTAAACAGCGATGTCACACTCATCACATCTTTGGCAGGCGTGATATTCACATCAAACCAACGCATGGCTCCGGTTTCATGGTAATGACGCTTAGCCAGGATGGGTTGCAAACCTGCTAATGACTTTAGCGTTCCGAAGTCAATCTCATCAATCTCTTCCAGAGCCATGCCGACGGCTTGGTCGATATTGAAGTCACTACCAGCAAAAATGGCGTGTGCATCCTGAAACTTCTTGAAGATTGTCAGCGACCATTTATCGAGAGTTGCCAATGTGTCTTTAAGGTCTTTGGCACTGATATCCGGAAAGCATGTTTGGATAAGATCAAAACTCGGAACGATCCCGGATCGCTCTTTAAAGAGATCGACAACTGCTATCGTTTTTAGAAGCTCAACTTGAAACCCATCATTTCCAAGAGCTTCACACCGTTCTAAGGCCTCTGCCGCAAGCGCCCAACGGTGGCCATCAGGTGAGGCGAGAATAGAAGGTTCTAGGTTGGCTCGTAAGTAATCCCAAAGTTTTGCTGGTGTATAGAGAGTCGTTTCATCCGCTGAGCGCAAATAATCCTGAAAACCATGAGGTTCAGCTGAATTGAGAAAACCAAAGATACTACGCTGGTTTTGTCCGAACCTACGACGGGAAATCGGGCCGAGAAGGCAAGCAACAACCGGATGTAAGGGCCAACACTTTTCCAGCATGTTAGCCAGTCGTTCTGCATCTTGTAAGTGTTCCTTGCGTATTAGTTGTGCAACAACTTTGGATTGCTCTTTCGATTGAGGTAGAGCTAGATTACATTCAATCGCTCGAGAAATCAGATCAATCTGTTCCTCGCCTATCGTATTTACAGGCAAATCAATGAATCGTCCCTGAATTTTAGTCCATTCATCGCGCACTTCATGTGAAAGTCGATGCGCATATTCCTCGAAAGCTTGATGCAAGACACCTATAAATAAAAGTCGTCCGTTACTCCGAGACGCTGCTTCTGCAAGCAGCTGAAATATATAAACATCCGTTCCATCTTGTGCAGCAGCCTCCAGAAACTTGCCCATTTCGTCAATGAACAATATCAGGCCTCCGTGTGTTTTTGGCTTGCTCGTAGCAACTTTCATCAATATGTCTATAATATGCTCTTCCGACCACTCCCCTTCGGGGCCGTGTAAAGCATAACCGGCTTCTTTGATGGCTTTACCGATTATATCAACAGGGTTATCCCGTCGTCCTATGATCGGAAGAATACGCCATCCTTTTGAACCCGGCGGTAGTGATTTCCATATCGTATTGGTAATTTTTCTTCCAAAAACATTTGCCGCTTCATTTTTGAACTCTGTATTACCACCAAGAAGTGCGCTTAGGGCGATAGCCAAACTTGATTTGCCACTTCCATAAGGTCCTGTCCAGGTGAACGCACCTTGACCTGTTTCCGAAATATGTCGGGCCATTGAAAGCAGAGTATCTGCTGAAGATTGCGGACAAATGAAGCCTTCCAGAGCACTTTTTTCACCTAAATCTGTATCGATTCTTATTGATTTTTGGAAACGCCGAGCAACGTGGACTTGATCTACTAATGCCATTATGCTGCCTCCCTTTCATCTGAAAACTCATAATCTTTTCGAACAAACTCAAGAGCGCTGTTGAAATCAAAATCTGGTCTTCGAACTACTTGTTTCAATCCGGCAGTTTCTGACCACCGAAGTACGTTATTGGTGATGCTATCAATTTTTGAAAGCCGATCTGCAACGTCATTTTCATCAAGCAAAAATACACGACCCGGTGAACCCGGTTCATGTGCTATGGCTTCAAATGAAAGTGTTGATGCCTTAGAATATGTATTCCAAAATTCAAGCATTGCATAGACAAAAGTCCCGTCTCCTAATGTGTTTTTCTGACCGCGAACAAAGCGAAATTCATCGCGTTTGGAGATAGGTTTAATCAGCCCTAGTTCGGTTAGCGGAGACTCTAGAGAATCGTCTCTTCCTGACGATGGTTGTGCCGCGTAAGTACGGACAAAACACGCGACATCATTCTTAAGTGTAGTTTGTGAGCTGTTTGGCCATTTTCTCTTTAATTTAACTATTAAATCCTCACGTTGAAATGTAACAGCAGGGTAGTAACTAAATGCCCAATACCATGTGGTTTTTTTTTCCTCGGTTGCTAATTTCCAATGAATTAGCCATAACGAAGTGGGGTGTTCTAGGTAAGGATCAACGCCTTTGTCACCGAACAACAATTGGCCAAGCGGTGTGGTTGTAACATGATTGGTCTTTAGTTGCTCTTGAATAATACCTGCAACTACAGCCCAATGACGCATAGATGACACCATATTCTTACCTACGCCGAAACGTGCAATGGCGTCATCTCCCCAACATAGTGCTTTATTATTAGGTTCTAGCTGAGTTTCAGACACACGATCATAGCATTTCTTTAGCCACCCATAGCGTAAGGGAAAAGTCTCGTGTCCTGAGAATTGTGGTTTATAGTCTTGTTGGTAAAGTGGTCCGCGTGCCATGATGTTTTTTCTCCTGGATGATCCATCCAGGAGAACTTTAATATAGAGCTAATGTTATAGTCAATGTTAACCTGGAGGAATCCACCAGAAACCGTGGAAATCTCAGATAGACTAGAAATTAGCCTTAAACTCTATAAAATTTTGTTTTATATGGATAACGTAAAAACTCTGTATTTTGACTATCAATCGACAACACCTGTTTCTGAGGATGTTTTGCTAAAAATGCTGCCATATTTCAGGGAGTTATTTGCGAATCCTCACTCCGCAGATCATGTACTTGGTTGGAATTCTGCTGCTGCGATAGATAATGCGGCGCAACAAGTCGCTTGCCTAATTGGAGCAGACAGGGATGAAATTATTTTCACTTCCGGTGCGACCGAGTCAAACAATCAAGCGTTGCTTGGCCTAGCTAAACGTTCGGTTTTAAGAGGGTCTCGGCGGAAAAGGATTCTTCTTAGTGCAATCGAACACAAATCTGTGCTGTCTATCGGACGCGTACTGGAAGATCAATACGGTTTCAATGTTGAAACTATCTCAGTAGACAGGTATGGGCAAATATTGTTGTCTGACCTAGAACAGAAGCTTAGCGACGATGTGCTTATGGTCTCTATCATGGCTGTGAACAACGAAATTGGCACTATACAGGATATTGCTGGATTATCCAAGGTTATCAAGGCACATGGAGCTATTTTTCATTGCGATGCGGCACAAAGTCCCATTGCTATCAGTTTAAAGGACTACACGCAAAATGTAGATTTACTTAGTTTATCCGGACATAAGATGTGCGGACCTAAAGGTATCGGTGCTCTTTATATTCGCCGAGATCTTCAAGACGAGATTGAACCGGTCATCTATGGTGGAGGTCAGCAACATGGATTACGGTCAGGTACTGTGCCTACTCCATTGTGTGTTGGTATGGGTGCCGCCTCCGAATATATGTGTTTAGAGAATTTGGGGAATATGCGCGATGCACTACGAATTCGTCGAGATAGGTTTATTGACATGCTTTCATCGCTCCCATGGCCAACAAAGCTATATGGTCCTGAGGCGAATAAACGCCATCCTGGCAATATGTCTATCGGATTTTTAGGCTTCAACGCGCAAGATATTCTTGGTGCAATGCAGCCGCATTTGGCAGCATCTACGGGATCTGCTTGCACTTCGGGTATTCCTGAACCCTCTCATGTTCTTAAAGCCATTGGTTTAAAGGGAGAAGAAGCTGATTCGGTAATACGATTTAGCCTTGGTTTCGAAACTACTGATAGTGATCTAACAAGAGCTGCCAAACTGATATGGATAGCATTAAGCAAGTTATCTGATTAAGTTTACTGGTATTTTCTTTATTTTTTCAAAATTACGGGGTTATATAGGCTGTTGGGCTTAAGTGTAATCGTATGGGCTTTTGCAAGTGGTACGTTTTCATTGATAGTATGATACTTTTTTGTTTAAAATTTAGAGTAGAAATCGTTAATAGCAATCAAAAGTATGATAGTTTTACTTTTTAATGAAAAAGCCTAGTTTGTAAATTCAATAGCTTATAGACCTTAAAGTATGATAGTTTTTTGTCGATCTACAAATGGCTTGTGCTAGATAATAAAGTCGTAATTTTTTAGAAAATATGGATACACCTGTATGAGCTATGTAAAGCTTGTACAAGGTTCTGCCGTCAAGAATATGATTCCACATTACGCTTAGGCAGAGGGATGACCAATGTTTTAGATATCTTTGGAAAAACTAAGCGCTTCTAAAAAAATATGTATGGAAGCAGTCAGGAAATTAGGCGGGCATATGACATATAGTGGGGTTCTATGTCGCTATTTCTTGCTGTCTCATTTAAATACAAAGATCAAATGCTAGACGCCTCTAGGCGCCAAAGCAGTCACGCAGCACTTATTGCAAATTGGCTCATTTCCGCCAACGATTTTGTTTAGCTTAAAAATCTAACGGGCGTTTAGCTTCTTTGATCGTCCTACTGAGTATGCGATGAATACAGATCAGCGTGGTTTTCAAATCGCTATGACCCAAAAACTCCTGAATGTTGCGAATATCCACGTTGGCTTGAAACAATTAATCGGTGAAGTTGTGGTGAGAGGTATGTACCAACGCGCGCTTGGCAATGCGGTATTTGTGCACTGCTAACTTAACCAATAATGAGAAAATCCCCCGACTTTGCGCGGGGGGATAATTACTTTCAGTTTTGTAAAACCTTGAATCAAGTTGGTCGCGCGCCCTTGAGCTTTTTCGACCGTTTCTAGTGGGCGTTGTCATGATACCATTTTGGCATCATGACAATACTGTTTGGATTTAGGCCTTGATTTTTAAATGTATCAATCGTCATTTTTACTGTCGATTTTTGCAAATCAACTACCGTAATAGAACCATCGCTCATATTTGGTAAATTTAAAAGGTTATTTTGCACAAAGGCATATCGTTCATCAGGAGAAAAGACAACATGATGCGAGCCCTCCGCAGTTGCAATCGATTTTTCAAGTATCGGTTTAGCTGGATTTTTAATATCAAAAATATTTAAATAACCTGGGCTTGCTGTCGTAATATACATTTTGTCAAGCTTATGGTTAAAGTAAATTTCTAAAGGGACTCCTTGTTTTAAAGGGTTAAAATCAAAAACTTGTGAAAAGCTAAAGTTTTGACTCATGCTATTCCAAACGCCTGTCCACAAGGTATTGCCAAACATGGTATTGATATAAAGCCGTGCTGGATTTGATTTAGGTAAAAATACCGCCTCAACAGGGGCTGAACCTGAAGGTGATGCTTTTTCCGACATTTTATGTGTAGAGAGTATTTTGCCACTGCGGGCTGTGATGATCGTTACTGTTTCATCTGCATCGCTGAAATCAGTCGGGTGCACCGTGTTAGCAATTACAATTCGATTAATTTCATCGTTTATTCCAATACCGTGCGGATGGCTAATAAATTTTTTGCTTGTCGCCGTTTTGGCTGCGGCAATGACTTTAATCTGCTTATCTGTTTGTGCATCACCCATAATGACATTGCTAGAACCCATACAGGTGACATACCATCTTTTTTTATCGCCTGAAAAGACCAAGTCTTCCGCAACCTGACACTCAGGAACAGAAATGGTCTTAAGCTCATAAGGTTGTTTTGTCATATCGATTACTTGCAAGGGGTTGCTGCCTAAGGAAGCGACATAGGCCTTAGTTACATCTTTATTATAAAAAATATGATGCGCCACTAAGTCTGTGGGCAATGGAATATCCGTTACAATTTTTCCAAAGTTCTCAGAGTTGAAATCAAGATCAATAATCGCCAACCCTTCCCTCTTTGGGGTTTGATCGGGTTTACTTTGATAATTGACTAACGCTAAAATTTCAGCTTGTGCCAGCATTGGATAAAGGAAGGTTAAAATAATAAGTGACTTTTTTAATTGGTACGTTATTTTCATAATATTTTTAAAATAGAGTGGATGTTGAGTTAATAATTTATTATCAATGGGCTAAATATCTACCCAACAGCGTAACATTGTGAGGCGTGAGGGGAAACTTCAGCAATTCCCAGTTTGAGCATTTTCGCCGATCTTAGGGTGTGGGGTATGCCTGTCGAGGAACGCCGTAAACCCAGCACCTAAATTACCCAAAATAGTTAACCATAGCCAATGAACTATGGAATTTAGGTGCTGGGTAAACCCATCCATGGGGGCTTGGCGGCAGCTAAGCGCCAAGGATGGCGTGAATGCAGATTTTGCATTACGCCAAGGATGGCGTGTAGTAGGGCAATGCAGGAGCAATTGCCGAGGAGCAAAAATCTGTCCCGCTGCCGACATCCTCGCCAAGCACACCCCACACCCTTTTTGATCCCCAAATTGGGAATTGCTGGGGAAACTTAGTCTGCAACGTTGATAATAGTTGTCACCTATTTAAGTAAACAGGCCACCTAAAATTGACTGATTAATCATTTTTCATCTGCCTGCCAATAATACGCATGGTGCCGATAAAAAAATGTAATGAACGACGAACATCCGGGTCGTTCAGCGAGCCGATTAATTGAAACAAACCGGGTGGCTTTTCTAATGCTTCCGTTTGCGCGTTTGCCATACGCACGGCATTACCGGCTGTCCAACCCAAGGCTAAAATTTCTTCGCCTACTTTAGTGGTTTTTTCCAGTGCCGCTTCATCAAGAAATTCGATATTGTCCGATATGATTGACAATAAATCGATGATGTTATTGAAGCGTCCGGCTTGTACTAAAGGAGTTGCTTTATCGATTAAATTCTTAATACCATCAATGGTTGCCGGGTCATTAAGAACCGTATCCGACATAAGTTTTTCTACGTTTTGTATTTCTTCAGACATAAGTAATTCCTCTGTAATCAAACTATTCCACGCGCAACAGCCCAATAAATGCCGCGATTAAACGTTTTACGCATTAAGCCCCCGAGCTTGGTAGGTGGGGCGACCTGTACATCATGTTTATAGTCGTACCACAGCAGCATGCCGGCTTCCAATCCCATTTGAGCGATTGCCTGTACTTTCCCATCATAGATAGCAGAGGTATAGCCACGACGAATTTCCGAAGCGATATTTTCCACAACAACAGGTGATTGGTTATGGCAAGTGCCACCGGCTTTACTAACGGGTAAATCAACGGTATCTCCCATCACATAGACATTATCGGCACCGTACATTTTCAAGGTTTCAAAGTCGGTAGGTAACCAACCTTCATTATTTTGTGCTTGTGACTTGCCTGAATTAATGACGGCATCTACCGCGCGAATAGGCGGCGTGGCCATTAAAATATCGAATTCTTGAGAATTACCTTCTTCCGAATAAGCTATTTTTGCTTCAGGATCGACTTTATCTAAAGTAAAACCGCGTTGATATTTAATGTTTTTACTATCGAAAATGGTAGGCAACACATCGCAGGTGGGTTTCTGTAAAAATAAGCAATTACGCAATAATTGAGACACGGTTGGATAGCTGTAAATAATCTCTACACGGTCTCGCACGCCGCGTTTACGCAAATATTCATCAAGCATTAACGTGGTTTCGATAGGGGCAATGCCGCATTGATGGGGTACGTTCGGGGTCTTGGGAAAATTGACAGTGATAAATATACGGCCCTCTTCGATGGTGCGTAATTTATGAGCGAGTTGTTGTGCCGCTTTAGTCTGATAAAAATGATCGCCTGCCTCTTTCAACCCTTCAATACGTTCCGGTGCTGGAATACAGCCGGTAGAAATAACCAGATACTCATAATCGTAGCGCTTGCCGCTTTCACAGAGGACACGATTTTGCTCAAATTCGAAACTTTCAACGCCATCGACATGAAAAATAATTTCCGGGCGTAATAACGAACGTTGTTTACGCACCAGTTCATGCGGATGATAGGCATTGAAAGCCACATACATATTGGCCGGCTTGTAAATATGGTTAGGGGAATTTGAGAGCATCATGATCTCAATTTCGCCTTTTAGGATTTCCGGATAAAATTTAGCGACTAAATTATTGGCGGTCATTGTGCCGCCAATCCCACCGCCAACGACGATAATGCGTTTTGTCGAGCTAGTCATAATAACTCCTTCAATTGTTTATTCAGTGAAGGGGCAACGTGTTAGGCGCATCAATAATGAATACCTTGCGCCATGTGCAAGAAGCCCCGTTTTTTTAGTCAGTCGACGCGTTTAAGCGCGCCGGAAGGGCATTGATTGATAACTTTAACGACTTCAGCATCAGTCGCTTTGTCCGGTTCGATCACAAATTGTCCGTCGACCACTTTGAATACTTCGGGCAGTGATTTGACACAGTTGCCGGAATGAGAGCATGTTTGTTTATCCCATTGTATTTTCATGATGCTTAGCCTCTGTTATTTTCAGCTGTTGTTGGGTTAATCATGGTTTTTACTTCGGCAATCGAATTGGCCGGAAACTCACCACGCTCCGCATGGGTTTTAATGCTTTGTTTATCGGGGGCAATGTAAATGCAATAGATTTTGTCGTCTGTCACATAACTTTCCACCCACTGAATTTGCGGCCCCATGTCGTTCAGAATACAGCAGGACTTTTGTGAAATTTGTTGCAGTTCTGCGGAGTTTAATTGGCCTGCATTAGGGATTTCTCGTTCAATAATATATTTAGGCATATTGTCTCCTATACTGTTATATGACCAGTCGTCTGAGATTGGTTGTTTAAAAAACGATATAAGCCATCATGGCCATATCGTTTGAAAGTTTGTTCGTTAAACACTCTTGTTAAATGCGTGATACTTAAGTTTGTGGTGGAATTTTCACGGCTAATTCGGCCGCTTTCCAGGCTGTAATACCGCCATTAATATTCCTGATATTTTTAAAGCCCATTTGTTGCATCACAGCCGCCGCCATGGCAGAGCGTCCCGAACTGGCACAAAGTAGTAGCCATTTTTTATCGCGATCCATTAATTCTTCACGACGACCTGCGTATTGGCGGTCTGCCGCCGCTTCCAGTATGCCACGTGGAATATTTAATGCGCCCTCAATAGTACCTGACATAAATTCGGCAGGTTCGCGCACATCCAATACCTGATAACCTTCATCCAATAGAGATTTAACATTTAATACCTCTATTTCGTGTATTTGTGATTTTGCTAGTTTAACAAAATCCATTAAGGTTTTTTCTTCGCTCATATCAAATCCCCATAGTTAATAGTTGACCGGTCGTCTTGCTGTTAGGCAAAAAAAAGATCTAAGCAACCGGCGTTTGTGTCGACTTACCTTGCTCCTAATCTAAATTGGACTTGGCAACAAAATAATCATTCAGTAAGGTATCGCAAAACTCTTGCAAAGGTTGCACGGATTGTTCAATTTTCATCCGTAACAACGCACCTTGCCAGTTATTTACCAACAAATTAGCCATAATTTCAGCGTTCCGATCAGTACGTACCGTGCCTTCTTTTTGTGCTTGCAGTAATGCTTTATGTTGCAGCACTTTGTAGCGTTCAACGGCAGATTTTAGCGCCTGATTGCACCGTTCACTGGTATCGCCAATTTCACCCATCAGGTTACCCAATAAGCATCCACCTTTGTATCCATTCTTTTCCACTGCAACAATAAGCTCCGCATAGTAGTTTTTTAAAGCAGAGAGCGGGTCAACCTGTGAATGTTGTAGGTGCTTCGTTAATAGCTGTATAAATGGCTCCATATAATGGGTAATGGCTTGAGCAGCAAATTCTTCTTTGCTATCAAAGTAGCTATAAAATGAACCCTTGGGCACCTGTACGGCATTTACAATTTCGTTAATACCGGTTGCATGATAGCCCTGGTTCATCAGCAGGTAAACACCCTGATCTAGTAATTTTGTGCGTTTGGAGAGTTTGCTGTTCATAGTGGGTATAAATATACGACCGGTCGTATATTTTGTCAATAATTTTTTCCCGACAAGGGTTAGTCGCAGAGGAAATTCAGTACTGATTAATGGTATATAAAGTATGTTTTACCAAACAGACGCTTAGAGTTACTTTACCCAGACGCCAAAGAAGCGCACAGCCTGACATCACGATAAGGTATAGCCTTAACTGGAACCTCCGCCCATGGCTTGGTACAGAGCCGCACTATCGACGAGGCGCTGTGCCTGAGCCGCGATCAAGTCGATTCTGGTTTGTTGCGCCGCTTGTTGTGCGATCAGTTGCTGAACGTAGCTGGCCGCACCCAGTGCATATTGTCTCTGCACGGATTGCAAAGAGCCCTGTGCCGCAGTATCGGCGGCAGCCAATGCCGCCAATGCCTGGGCATCGTTCTCCAGGGCGCGCAGGACATCGGCCACATTGCGTAGGGATTCGAGCACGACGCTTTGGTAATTAGCCGCAGCCGCATCGAACGCGGCCAATGCCGCTCGTTTTTCGGCGGGCAGTGCGGGATTAAAGAGCGGCTGGGTCAGTTGTCCAAGGACATTCCATATTGCCGAACCGGGGCCGAACAATGCGCCTGCAACCAAGGTTTGCGTAGCGAGATCGGCGCTGAGATTCAGTTGCGGATACAGCTTGGCGATTGCGCTGCCGTATTCCGCGTTGGCAGCGTGCAACAGCGCTTCTGCGCCCAGGATGTCGGGGCGGCGGCGCACCAGCTCAGAAGGTACGATTAAGGGTAAATCGGACGGCAAGGTGAATTCTTCCAGGGTGAAAGCGGGTAATCGCCCATCTCCCGGAGCACAACCGCTGAGTGCGGCCAACAGATGTTCATTCTGCTGACTCTGTTTGCGCAACACAGGAAGTCCGGCGCGAGTCTGTTCCACTTGGGTTTGCAGCGCTAATACCTCATCCGGTGCGCCCTGGCCAAGACGCACGCGTTCTTGGGTCAGGTACAATTGTTCCTCTTGAGCGCGAAGAATAGCCTCCGTAGATTGTATTTGTGCCGCAAGCCTGGCTTGGCTGATCGCAGCGGTAACGATATTGCCCGCCAAGGTTAGCTGCGCACCTTCCAATTCGTGACGACGATACTCGGTTTGCGCGGCTAAGGCCTCCAAGGCGCGGCGGTTACCGCCGGCAAGATCGAGTTGGTAATTGACGTTAACACCGGCGTTAAACAAACTGAATTCCCTCGCCTGGCCATCTTGCCCCAATACGATGGGATTAAAGCGTTGTCGTTGAGCGCTGAAACCGGCATCGACTTGAGGATACATCATCGCTCCCTCCTGCGCCGCATGGATTTCCTGCGCCTGACGTAACGTGGCTCGTGCAGAAGCCAGCGTTGGGCTGGCCTGAAAAGCCTGTTCTATCAGCGCGTCGAGTTTGGACGATCCCATATCACGCCACCACTGTGCGTTCACGTTGGCGCCGGTCCTAAAGTGTTGCGCCCCCCCAAAAGCCGTGGCCGCGGATGCCGTTTGAGTCGATAAAGGGGTTGCGGTGTAGGCTGGCGTATCGAGGGCGGCCGGTGGTTTGAAATCGGGCCCTACGGTACACCCCGCCATTAATCCGGCAAAAATGATGGCTGTATATGTCCGAACCGTCATGTGATCGGTCTTCGATCGATCAATACTGTGACGGTGTATTCTTTCAACGTTGCCCATAAAAATGTTCCACGAACGATTGACGGAAACTCTGATGGCAAGCCAGACAACTGCTTTGCAGATTCGCAAAGGCTGTGATCACGCCTTGCCCATCGTTCCGAGCGGCAACTTGTTCCAGCGCCCGCGCAGCTCGATGCGTTAATTCATCCTGACTTTCGAACGTGCCCATATCGGTGCCAATGAACATCAGGATACGCATCTTCTCGATAACAGGCGGCTCCGGATGCTCGGCGATCTGTGGTGCAACTTTGGCGACCAAAGCCCAATCTTCACGAGAAATGGCGTCAGTGATGGTCTGCATGTTCTTACCGATTTCCTGCATGATCCGGCGCAGTTCCAACGGCTTGGCTTCGGTATCTCCATCAGCCCAAGCATGCGAGTAGATGCCGGCTATAAATACGCTGGCTGCAATCGCTTTAAAAAGGTTTCTAACGAAGTTTTGGTATGTCATAAAGCGCCTTGAATTTAATGGTTTACTCACTCGAATCCTCGTCCTTCGCCGACTTCCTCATGGGCCACGCCGTCGCGGATATGGTAGATGCGTTTGAAGGTGGGAATAATTTTTTCGTCGTGGGTGACAACGATGATGGCGGTCTCGAACTGGCGTGCCATGTCGTTGAGGATACGGATAACTGCCATGGCCCGCTCACTGTCGAGCGGCGCGGTGGGCTCGTCGGCAAGAATCACAGGCGGGCGATTGACCAGCCCGCGGGCGATGGCCACGCGCTGCTGTTCGCCGCCGGAAAGCTGCGACGGCATGGCGCGAGCGCGGTGTTGTATATCCAACGCGGTGAGAAGCTCCAGAGCTTTCGCACGCGCTTTATTATTGGAAATGCCTGCCAACATCGGCAGCAGTGCTACATTGTCGGTCACATCGAGAAACGGAATCAGATAGGGCGCCTGGAATACAAAGCCGATTTTGTCGCGCCGCAAGGCGCGCAGGTCACGTACTTTCCAGTTGTTGTCAAAGATCACCTCATCACCCAGAACCATGCGGCCGGCAGTCGGATCGATCACCGCCCCCAGACACTTGAGCAGGGTGCTTTTGCCGGAACCGGACGGCCCGATAAGCCCTACCACTTCACCCGGGGCGACCTGCATGTCCACGCCTCTCAAGGCATGGACAGCGGTATCGCCCTCGCCGTAGCGTTTTTTTAAGCCTTCAATGTGAATGCCTTTGCCGCTCACCTTAGCCTCCTATGGCTTCGGCCGGATCGACCTTCAGCGCCATACGGATAGCAACAAGGCTGGCCAATGCGCAGATCGCCAGCACAGCAAAAAAACCTGCGACGGAGTCTAGCGGCATTAATAATACGTACTTAGGAAAAATCGGTACCCAGAAGGTGGCGGTGATTTTTCCCACCACAAAACCGATAACGCCAAGCGCGAGCGACTGCTGCATGATCATGCCGGCAATGGTGCGGTTCTTGGTGCCGATCAGTTTAAGCACCGCGATTTCCCGGATTTTTCCCAAGGTCAAGGTATAGATGATAAAGGCGACAATGGCCGCGCTGACGATGCTCAGAATCACCAAAAACAAGGCGATTTGCCTGGCCGATTTATCGATTACTTTGTCCATCAGAATCGATTCCATCTGGGCACGGGTATAAACCTGCAGGCGCGTCCAGCGGCGTATCGTTTCGGCTACATCCTCAGGGAGTGAGCCGGGTTTGAGCTTAACAAGTACCGCATTCACAGTGGTATTGGTACTTTGCGATGCGTTTACCACAGCAAGCAGATCGGGAATGCCAGGGCGATTGAAGTCCGTGTTCTCGGCATTGCGGCGGCGCTGCTGAACCAGCGCATCGTTGTCTTTCAGAAATTGCGCTTCTTGTGCGTCTTTGAGCGGGATGAAAACCATCGGATCACCGTTATAAGACACTGTGCGTTTGGATAATCCGACGACCGTGTAAAAATTACGGCGGATTCGGATACGCTCACCGAGCTGAAATCCGCTGGAAATATCGGCAATGGCTTCATAGTGACTACGGGTGATATGTCGCCCAGCGACGAGATACCGGGGCTGTCCTGGCGTACCCGACTTGCCTGCCGTGACACCAACCACCATGGCACTAACATCCTGCTCGCCGTGGCCTACCTGCATAATCAGATAGGTGACATTGGCTGCGTATTCTACGTCCGGCATATTCAGTAGACTGCGATACAGGTCGTCGTACAGACTGGACGATTCGGCATAAGGCCCCTGAGTGCCCTGTTGCACTACCCACAGGTCTGCGCCTGTATTGTCCAGCATCACCTGTGCATCGTCGACCATGCCTCGATAGATGCCTGCCATACTCAGCGTCACGCCGATCAATAAGCCCAATCCGACACCGGTGAACACGAACTTACCCCAGGAATGGAGAATGTCGCGGCCCGCCAAGCTGATCATCGTGCTGCACCGGGAATGTGTTCAACCACATGAATTCGGCTGCGTGTGGTCAGCGCCTTTTCGCTGTAAACCACTACCTGGTCGCCGTCCTTCAGTCCATCGCGTATTTGTACTTGGCCATCGAGATCAGCAACGCCTAGTTTAACGGGAGTAAAGTGCAGGTCGCCGTCCATAGCTTGCCAGACTCCCACTTGGCCATTCTCGCGATGGATGGCGGCAATGGGAATCACCGGGGCGGCTGGTAGCGCCGGCAAGTCGACTGTAACTTCGGCCAGTTCACCCAGCGGCGGCAATGGATCGGGAGGCAAATCGAAACTCACCTTGGCAAGCATTTCTTCGGTCACGGCATCTGCTTTGGGTTCCACCCGCAGTAAGCGGCCGGCCAGCACATGGCCACTGCGCGAGCGCAACACAATGCGGGCTGGCAGTCCAGTGGCAAGCCCTGTTGCACTGATCTGGTCGAAGCGTACGTTCAACCATAAACTTTCGGGATCGATCACTTCCACCACAGCTTGACCAGCAACGACAGTTGTACCGGGATCGGCATCGCGGGAGCTAACCAAACCGTCAGCCGGCGCGATCAAACGCAGGTTGCCCCGCTGCGTAATCAACGCCTCCCTGTCAGACCGGGCACGAGAGACGTCTTCATGGGCAACAGTAAGTACAGCATCTGCGATCTGCAATTCCTGTCGCTTGGTGGCGACTATTTCCTCGCTGGTTGAGCGTACCGCAAACAATTGTTCATATCGATGCAACTGGGCCTTCGCATACACTTGCCGAGTTTTCGCTTCGCGCAATGCCGCTTCGGCACGCTTGAATGCTGATTCCTGTGAGCGGACGCGATCATCGAGATCGACCGAATCCATCTCGCCTAACACTTGACCGCCCTTCACCCGATCGCCCACATGCACCTCCAGACGTTGCACGCGACCTGCAACCGTGGGACCTATTTTGTAGGTATAGCGCGCCTCCACCGTGCCGATACCGAATAGCGCCGGGGCAATTGACTTTGACTTTACCTCCGCGACCGTCACGGTTACCGGTGCCAACGGACCGGATCGTAAGGCGACGTAGACGAAAAGCACAAGCAGCGGCACAATAACGGCCAGCAGCGCCAAGGTGCGTTTTTGCAGAGGCATGCGATTCATTGCGCACTCCGGATGCCACGCTGATAAATTGCAAAGACGCGTGGCGCATCGTGACGGATACGCTCTACATTGCCGGCCAGCAGCGATTGCATGACCAGACCTTGGATCGTGCCGATGAACAGAGTGGCCGCGGCTTCGGTATCGAGTGCGGCGGACAGCTCGCCGCAGGCCTTGCCTTCCTCAATCAGTCGGTGCAGGCGTTCTCCATAACGCTGGATCAGGGTTTGCACTATGCGCTTGGGCGCCGTTTGCTCGGCACGTTGCAATTCTCCAAACATCATTCGAGGAACCCCTGGATGCTCAGCCACGAACTCGACGTGGCTCATGAATATCGCCTGCATCGCGGCTAGAGGCGATTCAATACCTTGTGCGGCACAATCAATCCGGGCCAGGAGGCGTTCCGCCACCCATTCCATGACTGCCTGCCAAATGGCATCCTTGGTCGGAAAATGACGAAACAACGCGCCCTGGGTCAGGTTCATATGTTTAGCGATAGCCGCAGTTGTGATTTCGCTGGGGTTTTGCGAACCCGCCAATTCAACCACCGCCTCGACTGTTACGGCCCGTCGTTCATCCGCAGGAAGATGTTTTACATGGGTATTCACGATTGCACCTAATAAGATAGTAATTAATTACTATCTTAGTGTAATAAACAAATTATGCAAGCGGAAAATTATTTTGTGGGAGATTACGATGGTTCAGTTGTTGATCGAAGCGTACGCATTTTTCTAAAGAAAAATGTGCGCTCCAGCAATGACGATTACCCCTTTTCGGCATAACACATCAATATATGTTTGGACTAACTAGGTGCTAACACGCGGTCTTATCAACTTGATGCATTAATTGCTTTTACAACGCTTAAACTCTTACCATAAAAGCTTAGCGTACTATTTTTTCCGAATTCTGCGGCCGTCCCTTATGAGTCGTTCGACAGGTCTCGAAGTTTGGCGGTCGCTCAGATGGCGGCTTTATGGAAGTGCCGTGCGACAGCAATTCGACGTTGAGTAAGGTCACCAATGATTGCTTTCTGGCCATCAAGTTCGCAGAATCTGGATTTGGCTGACTGGCAGCTACGGAGAAACGCGACCGGCAAGAATGGGTCGGTCCGAGCCCTCTATTCATTAACGTCAGTAATATTACAAAACCTTTTCGATTAATGTTCACAAGAATGAAAAGTTGCGGGAATTAGTGGTCTCGATATAACCCCGAAGGCTTGATTCCGGCAATTCGCTTGCTAAACTCAAAAGGCCAACCTACCTCGACATCGATCTTCAAACCGGCCGCTCTGTAATCTGGGCGGAAATTACGATCTGCTACCGGTACAGTATCATAAGTATCGGGTTTAAAATTGAAACCGGTTGTCCCAATTGATCCTTCTTTTTCTAAACACAACTTTTTTTCGGAAATTTGCCATGCGAATAGTAAAAAAACAATTAAAACCTCGTCGCTTCGTGTTGCTAATCGGATGCCTTATTACCGCGATGCCGGTAATTGCGGCGACAGATTTTGAAGCTCGAGAAAATCTTGCAAAAGCCCGAGTAAAACATTTGCAAAAGGATAACGATCATGCGCTCCATGAAAATCATGTCGATGAAAGTCAAATTTTTCGCGGAGTATTTTACGGTTATCTCCCGTGCAGTGATTGCAATGGCATCAAGGTCACGTTGTCTTTAAAACAAAAAATAATTATTTGATGGTAACTCAGCCGGCAAGGGAGTCCTCAAGGGAGTATTATGAAAAAGGGAAATATAGCTGGAATGAGGATAGTCAAACCGTTGTATTAACGCCACTTAAAGGTGGGGGAAACATACGGCGGTATTTTATAGAGAATGATGGAGCTTTGGTTCAATTAGATGACGATGGCACAAGGTTGGATAATAAATCGGATCGTTATGTTTTGCGAAGAAGTGATAAGGTAAAGTCTCGAGAAGTGCATATACATTAACCTAGACTCGTCAGTTTGACCATGAACCACATGTAGTCTTTCAATGGCTTGCTCTAAAATTTTGAATAACCTTTTAGGGGAGCAAAAAGGATGTGCATAGGCTAATAAGCTATTGAATTAAAATTTTATTCTTCATAGTGAAATGATTTTTCTGGGAATAAGGAACGTGCAAAACACTTTTTTATTACTCAAAATTGGGGCGCGTTTTGAAAGAAAACATTCAGCAGATGCTCGATGATATTGAAGCCGAAGTGCGCTTGACGCGGCATTATATTGGTAAGAATGCCTTGGATGAGCGGGTTATCGATGCGATGCGCGAAGTCCCGAGGCATTTGTTCGTGCCCGAGGAGTCTCGGCATTACGCCTATGCCAACGGTCCGGTACCGATCGGTTTGGGGCAGACGATATCGCAGCCGTATATTGTCGCGCTGATGACCGATTTATTGGCTCCCAAGCCGGATGACACGATATTGGAAATCGGTACGGGCTCCGGCTATCAAGCGGCGATTTTATCCCGGCTGGTCAAACAGGTCTATACGGTTGAAATCGTCGAAACCCTGGCCGATAAAGCGAGGGAAAGGCTTGTAGACTACGATTATCAAAATATAGAAGTCCGTAACGGCGACGGATATCTCGGGTGGCCGGAACACGCCCCCTATGACGGCATCGTCGTTACCGCAGCCGCGCCGCATATTCCTCAGCCTTTGATCGATCAATTACGGAATGGCTCGCGCTTGGTGATTCCCGTCGGTCTTCCCTTTTGCTATCAGGAATTGCTGGTTATAGAGAAAGACTCGCAAGGCAACTTCGATTCGCGGACGGTATTGGGGGTCAGTTTTGTACCCTTTACCGGTAAACATATGGAATCGGCTCATCATCAGTCGAGTCCGTAAGGAATATGCACAAATTTACTTCTACAAGTTTTAGGCATTGTGGTGGTTCGGCGACTCGCTTGACAGGACGCCGTGAATACATCCATGTAGGCTCGACGGCGGCTATCCCCGCCGCCAACGCCTGTCAATCGAGTCACCGAACCCCTTTCAGCATTTGTCGAAGTTATTTCATGCTCGTTCCTAAGCGATGAGTCAAATCGATTTTTTTCCAATACGACTCAAGCAAGGCGATGCGTTGCTGGTGGTCGACATTCAGAACGATTTTTTGCCGGGCGGAGCGCTGGCGGTTGCCGGCGGCGATAAAATCGTTCCGGTCGTCAATGCTTATATCGAGCGATTCATGAGCAGTCACTTACCGGTTTTTGCGACACGCGACTGGCATCCTAGCCATCATCGTTCATTCGCCGATCAAGGCGGTCCTTGGCCGATTCATTGCGTCGCCGGTTCGAAAGGCGCCGAGTTTGCTCCCGGTTTAGTACTCCCGGAGACTGTCCCCATTGTGTCCAAAGGCGATACGAACGAGGCGGAAGGCTATTCGGCCTTTGAAAATCCGGAACTCGAGCGCCGACTGAATAACGCTTCGATACAGCGTTTGTTTGTGTGCGGCATTGCGACCGATTATTGCGTGTTGCAGACGGTACGCGATGCGCTTAAACTCGGCTATAGGGTGTTTTTGTTACAAGATGCGCTAGCGGCCGCGAACGTTCACCCACAAGACGGTTTAGAGTCCGAACGCATGATGGCGGACGAAGGGGCGCATCTTATTACATTGGACGAATTAGCATGATTGCTCGCAATGCTTTATTGACCGACCTTTATCAATTGACGATGCTTCAGGGCTATTATCGGCATGCGATGACAGAGACTGCAGTATTCGAGTTTTTTGTGCGTAAGTTACCGGAAAGTCGAAATTTTCTGGTTGCGGCGGGGTTGGAGCAAGTCCTCGATTTTCTTGAAAATCTGCGTTTTAGCCAGGCCGAAATCGATTGGCTTAGCACAACCGGTTATTTTAAGACGGATTTTCTGGATTACCTGGCCGAGATGACATTTACAGGGAGTGTCGACGCGATGCCGGAAGGCACCGTGTTTTTTCCGAATGAACCGATTCTGAGAATTATCGCGCCGTTTCCTGAAGCGCAATTGGTAGAGAGCCGTGTAATCAATTTGTTGCATTTTCAAACGCTGATTGCATCGAAGGCCGCGCGTTCGGTTTTGATGGCTGGAGACAAGCTATTGGTCGATTTCGGTTTTCGGCGCGCGCATGGCGCCGAGGCCGGCGTTTTGGCGGCAAGAGCGAGTTATTTGGCCGGTTTTAGCGGGACGGCAACGGTTTGCGCCGGTCGGCAGTTCGGCATACCTATTTACGGTACGATGGCGCATTCGTTTGTGCAGGCTCACGACGATGAAAGCGATGCCTTTCTACGCTTTGCCGAAGCCAATCCCGATAATGTCGTATTATTGATCGATACCTACGATACCGAGGCAGGCGCGAAAAAAGTCGTGGCTCTCGCGCCCAAATTACAAGCGGCCGGCATAAGGATCAAAGGCGTGCGCTTAGATAGCGGCGATCTTGCCGAGCATGCGCATAACGTCAGAAAAATACTCGATGAAGGCGGTTTGCGAAAAGTCACGATTTTTGCGAGCGGCGGCATCGACGAATATCAACTCGAAGCTTTTCGTTCGCGGCAAGCGCCGATCGACGGATACGGCATCGGCACGTATCTGGATACCTCGGCGGATGCACCTTACATGGATTGTGCGTATAAATTGCAGGAATATGCCGGCGTGCCGAGACGCAAACGCTCGGAAGGCAAGGCTACCTGGCCGGGGCGAAAACAAGTGTATCGCCGCTTCGATCTTGACGGAATCATGATCGGCGATACAATCGCTGTAGATGATGAAATTTTCGACGGTAAACCGTTATTGCAGCCAGTAATGCAAAACGGTCGTCAGATTACCGGAATGCAGCGGTCGCTTGAGCGTATTCGCCTCGAAACGCAAGATCAACTGCATACGCTGCCCGGCAAATTGAAGTTATTGACGCGCGAAGAAAATTATCCGGTCGTTATTTCAGATGCTCTCAAGCATCTTGCGCAACGTGTCGACGAAGGTTATTCATAAGGGTTATTTTTAACAATGAGCTCGCATGTTCAATCGCCTAATCCGCAAGGCAAAGGATTGCTTCCTGTGCTTGATGCTTTGTATACCCTTACCAGAGGCCTTAATGTCCCGGCCAAGCCTTTAAACCGGATTGCCGATGAGCTATTTACCTCGTTATTCGTGTTGAGTAGCGCCATTAAATTCAAACCGGTGCTTGGTCAATGTTATTGGCTTTATCGTAAGCCGGACGGCTACCGCTTATCATTGATCGCGCCGGAGCAATGGCCGGAGACACAATCAGGCCTTTATGTCGGTCAATGCGAATTACAAAACGACCTGACTTGGTCGCTTGAGCTATCGGAGGCGTGTCTCGGTAATTCGGTGTTGATGATCGAAATAGCAAGGCAACGCGAAGATTTCGACCGACACTTGCAAGTATTTGACCGCATCGAAGAGGCTTTGCCCACTTATAGCGAAACCTTGCCCTTTTATGCTCGGGTATTGGCTTCGGGTTTGGCCTGTTCGCTCGGGCAATCAATGTATAAACGTGGGATCAACGGCTTAAGTTACAGTCAAATACAACGGTGCGAGATAGCAAATCTTTAGGTATTTAAAGGTGTTTCTGGAAGGGTTGATAATGAATCAATTTCAACAGTTCATTAATTGTTTTCGTTGTTTGGAGGGTATTGCAGGGCGGAGAGGTTAAAGCCAAGGCCGCGTAGGCTTTGTTTTTTTTTTTCGCGACCTCGGCAAGGAATGGAGTCGAGTTTCATAAGCGGTAATGGTCAGGCCGGTTCAATTAACAACGGAAATTAGCACTTAACCTGTCATAGGTTAAGGACGGCAATAGGGCGTTGTCTATTACATCGATTATCTCTTCGCAGCCGATGATTTCATTGTCGTTTTCGAGAATATGATGGGCTAGTCGATTGATGGCATACCAATGGCTAGGGTCTTCGATAAATCGGAATGCGGCCAAAAAAAGCTCGTTTAATTTTTTGCTACGTTTATCTTGAGTTGCTATTAAAGCTTCCAGATATTCGTCAACTTTTTCGAGATCGGAAGTGCCGCCATAATATCTAAGAGCTTCAACATTGACTAGGCGAGGATTGAATGTTTCATTATCACGTTCCGCGACATATTTCGCTTCAGCCAGTGGGCCGGCCAACAGGTTGATGATATCGGCTTCATAAGCTAGCTGATAGGCGTGGCTTTCGTGATCGGAAAAATAGCCGCTGCTTTCGATTACCGAGAGAGGCAGGCTGTGAATCAGATTTCCACCTTCGACGGTAGCAACCCAATTGTAATGCGGTAGCTTTTTTAGACGGTCTGCTACGGGTGTGGAGGCGCACAAGCCTCCAAATGTTATTTGGAAGTAAACGGGCGGTAGATTCTTTTGTCGGTTACACAAGTAAATCGCCGAGGCATGACCGGCTTCATGAAATGCAGTTTGTTGGACAAGTTGTCGGTGTTTTAAGGGTATCGGTTCGTCTATTTGGTAGTTTCGTTTCATGGTAATCCCCGAGTGGAAAGAATGCGATAACACTATCGCATAATTGAGGAGTATCTTGAATAAGCTGAGGCGTTAAGAAGCGTATTTCAAGAGCCGGAGTCATTGTATTAGTACTAAGGTACTATTTGAATGTGTCATATTGCCGCGCGACAATATGTCGCAGTTTTTGGCAAGGCTTTTGCTGAGTTTTATTGGTTTGTCTAGCGTTTAGTCTAACTATCGTTCTCTGTTGTGCAATATTTTATGATGTTCGTCTGTCTACAGACATTGTAAATAAAGGAAGTTCACATAGCGAAGTATTGCAACAGCGTTGCTCTAGATCATTTGTTGACTACAAATGATTAAGTGAAAGGATTATGGCATTTCACGCAAAATGAGGCAAATGCCCTAGTTTTTCAACTCGGCGGACTGCTTTTTGCTTGGGTTTCGGCACTCAATAATTCCCTGAAACAACGATCCTTGAAGCAGGTTATGTTACTCGCATGATTGGGCGACGGCGCCGAATCCGACTAGCAAAGGTTATACTTCGCACGGCCACATTTGCGGCTTTCTGACGCGCTCTTTTGTCCGGTAGCTGCGTTACCTACATGGATGTAGGTAAGGGGCGTGAGCAGGAGCGGTAGCTTTGCGAAAACAGTTACATAGCTTGCTATGCGCCTGTTTTCGCGCCTTGCTACCGAACAAAATAGCATTGCCATAAAATCCCCAAACATGGCCGCGCGAAGTATATATGCGGCAATTAATCGGATACAATTTGAATTGCCGTGCTCTAGCCTGTCTAAGATTAAAGTAAAAACTTCCCAAAGATCTATAAATCTCAAGTATCTATATCTATCGATGCGGTCAATTCAAATGAGCAAGTGTACCTTTGCGGGTTTATTTTCGCTAAACCCTAGTCGATATCAGTGACCGACTCTTTGTCTGCCTTTCATCCGGTCGTGGCCGACTGGTTTATCGAGCGTTTCGGACAGCCGTCGGAAGCCCAGGTTCGTGCCTGGCCGGCGATTCAAAGCGGGGCGTCGACATTAATCGCCGCGCCGACAGGTTCGGGTAAAACCTTGGCCGCTTTTTTGGCCGTGATCGATCAATTGGTCAAGCAGGGCATTGAAGCGCCGTTGCCCGATGAAACGCGAATTTTATATATATCGCCGCTCAAGGCCTTATCGAACGACATTCATAAAAACCTGGAAGACCCGTTGACCGGTATCGGCATGGCGCTGCTCGAAGCGGCTTTGCCTGATATCGTGATTCGCGCCCAGGTCCGCACCGGCGATACGCCGCAAGCCGAACGCGCGGCAATGAAACGTTTCCCGCCTCATATCCTGGTCACGACTCCGGAATCGTTATATTTGTTGCTGACTTCGGAATCTGGCCGCGAGATGCTGAAATCGGTGCGTAGCGTCATCGTCGACGAGATACATGCCTTGGCTGGCAACAAACGCGGCGCACATCTCATGCTGTCACTGGAAAGGTTGACGCAGTTGACCGAAACAGAACCGGTCCGCATCGGTTTATCGGCAACGCAAAAACCCCTCGATGGTATCGCCCATTATTTAATAGGCAACCGTGCCGAGCCTTGTATGATTATCGATACTGGTCATGTCCGTCGCCGCGATCTCCAAATCGAAGTATCCGGCTCGCCGCTCGAAGCGGTCATGGCCGGCGAAGTGTGGACCGAAATCTACGACCGTCTCGAACAATTGATCGTCGAACACAGCACCACGCTGATTTTCGTCAACACGCGGCGCCAGGCGGAACGAGTAGCAGCCGCGCTAGCCGAGCGGCTCGGCGAAGAAGCCGTCACCTCGCATCACGGCAGTCTCGCGAAAGAGCATCGCCTGAATGCCGAACAGCGTTTGAAACAAGGCCTGTTGAAAGCACTGGTCGCAACCGCCTCGCTTGAACTCGGTATCGATATTGGCGATGTTGACCTGGTTTGCCAGTTGGGCTCGCCGCATTCGATATCGGCGTTTCTGCAGCGGGTCGGCCGTTCGGGTCACCGATTGGGGGCTACGCCGAAAGGCCGATTGTTTCCGTTGTCGCGGGACGATTTGCTCGAATGCAGCGCTTTACTCTATGCGGTCGGACAGGATTTACTCGATACGATACTGATCCCTAGGCATCCCTTGGACGTGCTGGCCCAACAAATCGTCGCCGAAGTCGCTTGCCGCGAATGGCGCGAAACCGAACTGTATCAGGCTTTTTGCAGGGCCTGGCCGTACCGGGAATTGACCGAAACGGAATTCAAAGCCGTCGTCAAAATGCTCGCCGACGGATTTCATACTCGACGCGGCCGGCGGGGCGCCTATCTTCACAGGGATGCCGTACACGGCATGCTACGGCCCCGCAAAGGCGCGCGTTTGACCGCGTTGCTGAACGGCGGGGCGATACCGGATCTGTTCGATTACGACGTTATATTGCAGCCGGAAGGCCTTTTCGTCGGAACACTCAACGAAGACTTTGCGTTCGAAAGCCTCCCCGGCGATATTTTTCAACTCGGCAACAATTCCTACCGATTGCTCAAGGTCGAGCAGGGCAGGGTTCATGTCGAGGACGCGCACGGTCAGCCTCCGAATATTCCGTTTTGGTTCGGCGAAGCGCCGGGGCGAAGTAACGAATTATCCGAAGCGGTCTCAAGATTATCCGCAATGATCGACAGTCTGCTCGAACAAGGCGAGGGCGCGGCCTATCGTTATCTGATCGATTTAGCCTTGCCGCATGTCGCCGCCGAGCAGTTATCACAATATTTAGCGGCTGCGAAGGCTGCCTTGACGGTGTTACCGACACTCGAAACGATCGTGTTCGAACGCTTCTTCGACGAAACGCAAGACATGCATTTCGTGATTCATTCGCCTTTCGGCTCGAGGATCAACCGGGCTTGGGGTCTGGCGCTTCGCAAACGCTTCTGCCGCAAGTTTAATTTCGAATTACAAGCTGCCGCGGGTGAAGACAATATCGTTTTATCGCTCGGGCCGACGCACAGCTTTCCGCTTACGGAACCGGCCGGCTATTTGAAAGCTTCGACCGTAAAAGACGTATTGATTCAGGCCTTGTTGGCCGCGCCGATGTTCCCGACCCGTTGGCGCTGGGTGACCAATACCGCACTCGCGGTACCGCGTAATCGGGCCGGCAAAAGGGTGCCTGCACAATTTCAACGCAACAATGCCGAGGATTTGATCGCGGTGATTTTCCCCGATCAATTGGCCTGTTTCGAAAACATCGCCGGAGACCGCGAAATTCCGGATCACCCTCTGGTCAATCAAGCCTTGTGGGATTGTTTGCACGAATTGATGGACATCGACGGGCTCGAAGCCCTGTTGGACGGCATAGAAAGCGGGCGGATCAAGATTGTAGCGAGGGATTTGAGCGCGCCGTCGCCGATGGCGCAGGAAATTTTGAACGCTCGGCCTTACGCCTTTTTGGACGACGCGCCGGCCGAGGAAAGAAGGACCTTGGCGATTCAACAACGCCGCTTTGCTAACCCCGAAGAAGCCGCCGAAATCGGCAGGCTCGATCCGGCCGCGATCGCGCGCGTCCGGCTTGAAGCCTGGCCCGAAGCAAACACCGCCGACGAATTGCACGATGCGATGGTCGTGTTGAGTTTTATCGATGAAAAAGAATGCACGCGCGAACAATACCCTTTGTTCGAGCAACTGCAGCAGGCCGGACGAGCGGCATTACTGGTGCTGCCAAACGGAAACCGCATTCTAACCGCTGCCGAACGCTTGCATGAATTGCAGTTGCTATTTCCCGGAATAGCGGTGCAGCCGCCGATTGACGCCGTGGACGCCGATCCCCAATTGACGAAGGATGCCGCGTTGCAAAACATCTTGCGTAGCCGATTAGAAGGTTTGGGCCCTGTTACGTCCCGGAATTTGGCAGCTTCCTTGAACCTTCCGGAAGCACGAGTCGAACAAGCGCTTGCCGTATTGGAACAGCAAGGTTTTGCGATACAAGGCCGGTTCAGTCCCGATACCGCGCAGACCGAATGGTGCGAGCGAGGACTGTTGGCTCGGGTTCATCGCTACACGCTCAAACAATTACGCAACGAGATACAGCCGGTCGCGCAAGCCGACTTCATGCGTTTTTTGTTTCACTGGCACGGCCTGGACGAACCGCGAGAGGGCGAAGCCGCCTTGGAAAAAGTCTTGCAGCAATTGGAAGGCTGCAATTTGCCCGCCGCCGCATGGGAAGGCGATGTACTGCCGAAACGCTTGAAACCCTATTTTGCATCGCAATTGGATACTTGCTGCAGCTCCGGACGTTTCGTTTGGCTGCGACTGAAATTTAAAAGCGCCGCCAAAACGCCGAGGCCGGCCGGTAAAAGCACATCGATCGCGCTGCTCCCGAGAGCTCATCTTTCCTTTTGGCGCGTCTATGCGCCCTTGCCGGATCATGGCGCGATCGAGCTATCGAGCGGCGCGCAAAAAGTCCACGCGGTTTTGAAAAATTGGGGCGCCAGTTTTTTTCAGGAAATCAGCGATGAAACCGGTTTGTTGAATGCGCAACTATTTGAGGCGCTTGGCGAATTGGTCGCCGCTGGATTGATTACCGCAGACAGCTTTCAAGGCCTTCGAACCTTGATTCAAAGTAGCGCGATTCGGCAGCGCCGCAGCCGACGTTATTCCGCCCACGATACCTCGGCGACAGCCGGCAGGTGGTCTTTATTGCGGCCGGTGCAAGCCGGCGCGGATGCTTACGAGCCGGTCGAGCATATTGCGCGCGTTTTATTGAACCGCTACGGCGTGGTCTTCCGCAAATTACTCGATAACGAAGAAGGCATTCCTTCTTGGCGCGATTTGCTCTATGTCTATCGGCGACTGGAAGCGAGCGGCGAAGTGCGCGGCGGCCGCTTCGTGCAGGGTTTGGCCGGCGAGCACTTCGCTTTGCCGCAAGCCGTCTCGATGCTCCGCGATAGCCGAAAACAAGTGAAAACCGGCGAATTGATAGCGATTAGTACCGTCGATCCGCTCAATCTAACCGGCATTATCGGTAGCGGCGATCGGGTCGGTCCGCAGGCGGCCAATCGTTTGCTTTACCGAGACGGCGTATTGCTGGCGTCGTCGAAAAAAAACGACGTGGTTTTTGTCGAGACGGTTGAACCCGAGCAAGAATGGCAGTATAAAACAGCCTTACTGCGAAAATAAAAGATAGAACGAAAATTCAGAGTAAGTGTCTCTTTGGCTTCAGGCCCTTTTTTGCCTGTGTCCAGTCGATATTTATCTATATCTTTCGCACTTCAAATTTCGGCAGTGCCGGAGGAGGCCTCGGGGGGCTCGATAAAGGCTTTGCCAGCATGGAGCTGGCATAGAGCCTACATGGACGTATTTACCCAGCACCTAAATTCCATAGCCCATTGGACATGGTTAATTGTCTTGGATAATTTAGGTGCTGGGTTTACGGCGTCCTTTAACGG
>NZ_JBNGHF010000013.1:0-102815 GCF_050611805.1 Methylotuvimicrobium sp. | reverse complement strand
CGCTCTTTCCCAAGCTCCAGCTTGGGAAAGACACCCCGGAAGCTCCAGCTTCCTGTGACCGACACAACCTCCGCACATTCTCAATCAACCCCGACTCGCTCGTTCAATCTTTCTTGATTGTCGGGAAGCTAGAGCTTCCTAAACAGGTTACCCAAGCTGGAGCTTGGGTAACAGCATATTTTAGTTTTTGCGACTACGACTAGCCCCTGCTCGGACACTTGGCTTCGGTAAGCTGAAGCATCTTGCTAATCAGGAGAGATAATGAATGATGAATGCGCTGCTATCACAGCCTGATTTACCAGCAAGCTTAACGTGTTATTTCAGACTCTTGTTTATTCTTTCCTTCGCGTTGCCGCTAAACGGTCCGGTTTTGATTTTTTGCTTTCCTTAGCGCCTTCGCGTCTTCGCGTGAGGAAAAAGATCACTTGATAAATAGCCGGGCAACAACTGCCGCCCGGCCAAAATACAACAGCTTTTAGTGACTTACTTCGACTCGCGCGCCTTTGCTTTGCCCGATTCCTCCAAGCATTTGCACGAACCAAGGCGTGTCGATATCGAACGGCTTGCCGCCTTTGATGCGCGGGAACTCGATCGCACGCAAGACGTTGCCGTTATCTTCGTCGTGACCAATGACGCCGGACTCGCGGCGGAATGCGCATTCAACCGCTAAATCGGCGCAGGATTTGATCAGGCGAATGTCGTCGACGTTCGAGGCCGATGCCCGTGCGAAATATCCCGATTTTTGAATCAAGGTTTTTTCGGCGCCGATCATTTCGGCGAATTGCTCACCGAACCATTTTCCCGGATTGACTGCATCGAGCTTGATGTGACCGAATGCATCGCGCGGAACGTCTTGGCCCTTGGCTTGCATTTCGGCGACGATCGCATCGACACCCGCGCCTTCCGAAACGAATATATTGACGCAATCGACTTTATCCATCACTTCGCGCAAGCGCTTGGCTTCCGCGGCCAGGTTGATTTCCATTTCCGGAACAAAAACGCCGTGAACTTCGTATGCCGCACGATCGAGACCGATTTCAGGCAGCCATTCGGAGCGATCCAACAATTTGCGGTATTCCATTGCGGTCGCGGCAGTCAACCAACCGCAATTGCGGCCCATGACTTCATGAACAATCAGCATGCGCGGATTAGCGTTATACTCGGCCACGACATTTTGGAAGTAATGCGCGCCTTGCTCCGCTGCAGTCCATGCGCCTAAAGATTGTTTAATCGGGAAAACATCGTTGTCGATCGTTTTCGGCAAGCCGATGACCGTCAATCCATAGTCATTTTTCGCGAGGAAGGCCGCCAAGTCAGCTGCTGCGGTATTGGTATCGTCGCCGCCGATCGTATGCAGGACATCGACGCCGTCTTTGACTAATTGATCGGCCGCCACTTTTTGAGGGTCCTGACCTTCTTGAACCAAACCGCGCTTGATGCAGTCTTTGACGTTGGTCAGTTTGACTCGGCTGTTGCCGATCGGCGAACCGCCGAAATTATGCAGCAACGCGGCGTTTTCGCGGATTTTTGGGGTCACGGCGTAAGAATCGCCGAGTAGCAGGCCTTTGTAACCGCTACGGTAGCAGATAATCTCGATCGAAGGGTCGATTTCGGTGTAACGCTCGATGAGACTACCGATGGCTGAACTAAGGCAAGGCGCTAAACCGCCTGCAGTGAGAATTGCGACTTTTTTTGGTTTGTTCATGAGATTTAAGCTTTGTGGTTATAAAGTTTGTGATTATAAAAACATTATGCAGTGTAAACACGGAAAACACTTCTTCCGCTTTTTTAAACCCGGCTCATGCCGTTTGGGAATTTAAACGACGCAACGCTTAATTATAGAGTCTGAATCGGTTGGCGGTAAATTTTAGCATAATCGGATCAAATCGCTGCCGTCGATTTAAACCTCTAATACCCGAAAATTAGCACGATAAATGTGCCTAAGCGCCGATTTTTTAAGACAGGCCGCTCAATTTCGGCGAAAATAGAAACCAATTCTTAACTCTATTCATTAACCAGCCTCCATCTTTCGAATTATCCGACCCAATGCGTAAATACCAGGGACAATTAGTTCACCAAAGCTTCGATGAAGAAGGCATCATCGAAATCGTCGAATCGGAAGGCGTCCGCGCCTTACATTTCGGCTCGTCTTCACGGCAAAGCAGTATGTTGCTGACCGATCCGGACCAATTGCATTCGCTGTATGCCCGCGCGATGATGGCTTGGCTATTGTTTAAAGACGCCCCCGGCGATGTATTGATGATAGGCTTAGGCGGCGGATCTTTGGCAAAGTTTTTACTGCAACACTTCGAAGACTGTAAAATAAAGGTCGTAGAATACCGGCGCGGCGTCGTCAAGATCGCGCGCAGCCATTTCGATTTACCGCTCGATTCGCGTCTGAAAATAAAAATCGGCGACGGCGGGCACTATATTCGCCAAAAGAGTCTAACGGCATCGGAAAACTACGATTTATTGATGATCGATGCGTTCGATCATGAAGGCATGTCCGACTCGATCGGCGGCGAAGCGTTTTTCGACGGCTGCAAGAATTTGCTGAATCCGGACGGCATGCTAACCATCAATTTATGGGGCACCGACAAAGCGCTGTTTCAGGATGTCGCCTGGCACTTAGGCAGGGTTTTCGACTGGCGCCTATTGTTTCTGCCGGTACGCGGGAGGGGCAATGTCATCGGCTTTGCTTTTAACGACCCCATGCCCATGCCGACTCAAAAAGAACTTCGAGGCCGCATGCAACTTCTGGAAAACAAATACCACCTGGAATTCCCCGTTTTTTTGCAAGATTTAAAGCGTAACAACCGTACTTTATTCAACCGGATTATCAAACCATGATTGCTCCCGCCATGCCTAGCGCGCCGAATCTTTTCGGCTACCGCAAATACTGGGCGCACCGTTTCGGAACGGCGCCCGAATTACCGATGACTCGCGCCGAAATGGACGAACTCGGCTGGGATTCGTGCGACGTTATTCTAGTCACCGGCGACGCCTATATCGACCATCCGAGCTTCGGCATGGCGCTGATAGGCAGACTCCTCGAAGCACACGGTTTTCGGGTCGGTATTATTTCGCAGCCGGACTGGACTAGCGCGGAAGATTTCAAACGCCTGGGCGCACCCAATCTTTTTTTCGGTGTGACCGGCGGCAACATGGATTCGATGGTCAACCGCTACACGTCGGACAAAAAGATCCGCTCTAACGATGCTTATACGGCAGGCGGCGAAGCAGGCAAACGACCTGATCGCGCGGTCAACGTGTATTCGCACCGCTGCCGCGAAGCTTTTAAAAATGTTCCTATCGTCATTGGCGGGATCGAGGCGAGCCTACGCCGAATTTCGCATTACGATTATTGGTCGGACAAGGTCAAAAAATCGGTCTTGCTCGACTCGAAAGCCGACCTCTTAGTCTACGGCAATGCCGAACGGCAAGTCGTCGAGATTGCGCACCGGCTAGCCAACGGCGAAGCTATTGCCGATTTGCAATTCATTCGCGGCACCGCGCATTTCGTCAAACAAATTCCCGAAGGCTGGCTCGAAAAAGATTCGACCGATGTCGATATTCCGGGCCATGTCGCGCCACCCGCAAACCCTTATCAAGAAGAACCCGCCTGCGACAGCAAGCCGGCCGGCAATGTGATCCGTTTCGAGCGACGCATCGGCAACGACAAACGCGCGCAAACTGTCATTCGTCTGCCGGCCTATGAGGCCGTCAAGGACGATACGATTCTTTACGCCCATGCATCCCGCGTGATGCACGGCGAAACCAACCCGGGCAACGCGCGCGCGTTGATTCAACAGCACGGCAATCGATTACTCTGGGTCAATCCGCCGCCGATCCCGCTCAGCACGCAGGAAATGGACAGTGTGTTCGACCTCCCCTATTCGCGCCTGCCGCATAAACGTTACGGTGACGCGAACATTCCGGCGTTCGAGATGATTCAACACTCGGTTAATATCATGCGCGGCTGCTTCGGCGGCTGCACATTCTGTTCGATCACCGAACACGAGGGGCGCATCATACAAAGCCGCTCCGAAGATTCGATCATCCGTGAGATCGAGGCGATTCGCGACACATCACCGAATTTCACCGGACACATTTCCGACCTGGGCGGGCCGACCGCAAACATGTACCGACTGGCCTGCAAGGATCCGAAGATCGAAGCGGCCTGCCGCAAGCCTTCGTGCGTCTTTCCCGGCATTTGCGACAATCTGTTTACCGACCATTCCCATTTGATCAAATTATACCGGCGCGCTCGTGCGCTGCCCGGCATCAAGAAGATCTTCATCGCATCGGGCCTGCGCTACGATTTGGCCGTCGAGTCGCCGGAATACGTCAAGGAACTGGTCACGCACCATGTCGGCGGTTATCTAAAGATCGCGCCGGAACACACCGAGCAAGGCCCCTTGTCAAAAATGATGAAACCGGGCATCGGCACTTACGATCGCTTCAAGCAAATGTTCGATAAGTATTCGAAGGAAGCGGGCAAGGAGCAGTATCTGATTCCCTACTTCATCGCCGCGCATCCGGGCACGACCGATGAAGACATGCTGAATCTCGCACTCTGGCTCAAGCGTAACGGCTTTAGGGCCGACCAGGTTCAAGCGTTTCTGCCGTCGCCGATGGCGATTGCGACCGCGATGTATCACTCCGGCAAGGACACGTTGCACAAGATCGGCCGCAAGGCGCCGGATATTTCGATTCCGAAA
The DNA here is from genome assembly GCF_050611805.1 of Methylotuvimicrobium sp. Classification (NCBI taxonomy): domain Bacteria; kingdom Pseudomonadati; phylum Pseudomonadota; class Gammaproteobacteria; order Methylococcales; family Methylococcaceae; genus Methylotuvimicrobium; species Methylotuvimicrobium sp. Next base: position 98,094 of record NZ_JBNGHF010000013.1, on the reverse strand, counting down.
AGCGTCAAGCAACGCCGCTTGCATAAGGCTTTTTTACGCTATCACGATCCGAAAAATTGGCCGCTGCTACGCGAGGCTCTGAAAAACATGGGCCGCGCCGATTTGATCGGCAACGGTAAAAAGCATTTGGTACCGACATTTCAGCCGAAAGGCACCGTCGACACCGCACCCGCTAAGACGCAGCGATTTAAAACCAAACATACCGGCTTCGGAAATAAACAACGCAAGCAACCGGGCCGGCGAGCCGCAAAGTCTCGTTAGGACTGGGACATCAAAAGTCCCCCTATTTTATGGAGGGATCGGTTACTAGATTGGCAGGTGTAAGGCGGCAGGGCAGATTTTTGCTCCTCGGCAATTGCTGAGTTACAAGGATGTAATGAATGCAGAAAATGCAGGAGCACTTTTCTGCCCGCATTGCCCCAATACATGCCATCCATGGCAATCTGATAGCCGCCGCAAAGCTTACTACTTGTAGAAGTTTTTGCGCATATTCCTAAACATTGAACTTAGAAAGAGCAGTTACCATGTTTTGTAGACCGTTCGTGCTGAGTAAAGTCGAAGCATGAAGGGTCTACAACACTTTCACCCGCCTGGTGAAGCCTCAAACTACCGTTCACCCTTCGACAGGGCTCTCCTGAGCGTAGCCGAAGGGCTCAGGGCGAACGGTAGTTTGAGGCTCTCAACTGCTCTTTTTAGGTTGAAATCTATTTCGTTCGATGCCCATCGCAGCCTCGTCTCCGAAGCAGAACTCGGTTATTCATTCAGCGAACACACGGGAACCGGCAATGAAATCCCTTCAATAAAACAACTCCAAAGCTAGCATCAATGCGTCTTCCCGCCCTTCTTGGGCGGGGTAATAATCCTTGCGGATACCGATTTCGTTAAATCCGGTTTTTTCATACAATGCAATGGCGCCGGAATTGGAAGGGCGAACTTCCAAAAAAATGGTTTCGGTTTTGTACCATCTGGCAACCTCGATCAGATGCGTCAACATTTTACGGCCGATACCTTGCCCCTGCTCTTCCGGTGCAACTGAAATATTCAAAATATGCGCTTCGCCAACCGCGATAGAAACAATGCTATAGCCCAATATTCTATCGACATCTTCACAGACCCAACAGCTGTAGCCGGCTTTGAAGCAGTCTTTAAAAACGCCTTCGCTCCATGGAAAATCGTAGTTAGTATTTTCTATCGTCAAGACGGCGCTTAAGTCTTTGCCGGTCATGCGCCGCATCCTTAACAAGTCATCCCTAGTTACCGAGTCCGGAAAGATTTTTGCGTAGAACTCACGATCGGCATCATAGACGACAATATCTTTAAATCGTTGTAATAACTCCCGCATGCTCAACCTTTAATCTCGTCAAATGTAGCTATGGCCAGTTTTAGATCTTGCCAGGCTTTGCGCTTTTCTAGCGGCGACCTTAACAAATAAGCGGGATGATATACCACAATTAGCGGAATGCCGTCCAATGAATGCACCGTGCCTCTGAGCTGGCCTATGTTTTTATCAGTTTTTAGCAAATTTTGTGCGGAAACGCGCCCGACCGCCAGAATAATTTTCGGCTTTAGCCAAGCAATTTGACGATGTAAATAGTCGCTACATGCTTCGACTTCGGTCGTTAAAGGATCACGGTTATTCGGTGGCCTGCATTTTAGAATATTGGTGATAAAAACGTCATCGCGCTTTAAACCAATGGCTCTTAGCATTTCGGTTAGCAATTGACCGGCCCTTCCGACAAACGGTTCACCTTGTCGATCCTCGCTTTCTCCCGGCGCTTCGCCGATGACCATCCACCCCGAGCTTGCCGAACCGCTGCCGAACACCGTTTGCGTCCGGCTTTCGCATAATGAACATTGTCGGCATGCCGCCACTTCATTTTGTAAATCCGCCCACGTTGGTTTGGAATCGGACAGTATCGGCTGCGCTTCGACTTCAGGAACAAGGGGGGGTTCAGGCACAATCGGTGTCGCTGTTTTTTGAACATCACCGAGTAAAGTGGATACGGCTGTTTGCGTCGCCGCCAAATCAATTACATCGGAGTTTATTCGATCACTAGCCGGCGCTTGACGGGAAACCCAAACATCGATCCCGATCGCTTTTAGGTAATGAAGTCGAGTCTCAGTATCCAGCATCGTTAGTCGTGTGCTCAGCGCACTTTGAAAGTGCGCGAGCGGATAGAAAAGTAAACTTAAACATCGCCTTTTTGCGGATGCCGGCGCTGGTTAGGCGCATGCAATTTATTGACTGCATTGATATAGGCTTTCGCTGAAGCGATAACGATGTCGGTATCGGCGCCCAAGCCATTGACGATGCGCCCTGCCTTGTCGAGACGAATCGTGACTTCACCTTGCGAATCGGTGCCGTTGGTAATATTGTTAACCGAATACAATTCCAAAATGGCGTGCGTATTGACCAGACTTTCAATCGCCTTGAGACTAGCATCGACGGCACCGCTCCCGGAGGAGCTGCCGGTCATTTCTTGATTATCAATGCGTAAAGTAACCCGCGCCGTCGGCACTTCTCCGGTTTCGGAGCAAACGCTCAATGCGATCAATTTGATGTATTCATCCTCGGCGCTGACACTGACTTCGGAAATCAGCGCCTGCAAATCCTCGTCGAAAATTTCGTGCTTTTTATCGGCCAGTTGTTTGAAACGAAAAAATGCTTCGTTCAATTCTGCTTCCGAGGTGAACTCAAAGCCGAGCTCGGTCATGCGCGTCTTGAAGGCATTGCGTCCCGAATGCTTTCCCAGCACCATGCGGTTAGCGGCCCAACCGACATCCTCGGCGCGCATGATTTCATAAGTTTCACGGCTTTTCAGCACGCCGTCCTGATGAATGCCAGATTCATGCGCGAAGGCATTAGCACCGACGATCGCTTTGTTCGGTTGCACCGGAAAACCGGTAATCGTCGAGATTAAGCGCGAACAAGTCATGATTTCTGTCGTATCGAGTGTCGTGTCGCACGGAAAAACATCTTGGCGCGTTCGTACCGCCATCACGACCTCTTCCAACGCAGCATTACCGGCACGTTCACCGAGCCCGTTGATCGTACATTCGACCTGGCGTGCGCCGTTCATCACCGCCGCTAAAGAATTGGCAACCGCCAAGCCCAAATCGTTGTGACAATGCACCGAGAAAATCGCCTTATCGGAATTCGGTATTCGTTGAATTAAGTTACCGATTGTCGCGCCGAATTGATGCGGAACACTGTAACCGACCGTATCGGGTATGTTCAGTGTAGTCGCGCCGGCATCAATGACCGCCTCCAATATCCGGCACAAAAAATCTTCTTCGGAGCGCCCCGCATCCTCGGGCGAAAATTCGACGTTATCGGTATATTGCAGTGCGCGTTTCACAGCTTTAACGGCCAACTCGATCACTTGTTCCGGCTGCATCTGCAATTTCATTTGCATATGAATCGGCGAGGTTGCGATAAAGGTATGAATGCGCGAGCTTTCGGCGGCTTTCAGAGCCATACCCGCTTTATCGATGTCTTTTTCCAATGCCCGCGCTAAACCGCAAACAGTGCTGGTTTTGACCGCTTTCGCAACCGCTTCGACCGCTTCGAAATCGCCCGGACTCGCGGCAGGAAACCCCGCTTCGATCACATCGACCTTCATTCTTTCCAACGCTTTTGCAATTCGGACTTTTTCATCACGCGTCATCGACGCCCCCGGACTCTGCTCGCCATCGCGCAAAGTCGTATCAAAAATAATTAATTTGTCTTTCATGAGAACTCCGTTCATCAAGAAATTTGATGTTAAGAAAACTGATTAGTAAAGATTGTGTATAACGGGGGGAGAAATAAAGTATGTGCCCGCTAGGGCAGCAGGAAAAGAAGAGCTGGTTTGAACGGCGCCGGAAAAACAGCACCGAAAACGGTGCTTGTTGAATTGCTGGCGGTAATATAGAAGTGGGATTTCATGAGTTGGACTATACGCGATTGTGTTTTTTGCCTCAAGAAATTTGTTAAGCCTTTCTATGAAGTCTGCGGCGACGCATGACCAAGGTAAAAACCGGTCCGGAAATCGCATACCCTAAAGACAACAAAAACAACATGGTTTGCGGCTGCGCCATCACAAATGCAACTCCCAACATCACGGCAATCGCGACGACAAACGGCACCTTACCCTTCCAATCTATCCCTTTGAAACTGAAATAACGAAAATTACTAACCATTAGTAAGCCGGTTGCGATCGTCAAAATTAGGGCCGCATATTTTAGCGTATCGATATCATAATCGTATTCGATCGAAATCCAGATAAAGCCGGCCAATATCGCGGCGGCGGCGGGACTCGGCAAACCTTGGAAATAGCGTTTGTCGTCGGTTTCGACTTGCGCATTGAAACGTGCCAATCTCAATGCGCCGCCGGCCATGTGCACGAATGCCGCAAACAGGCCTAGCTTACCCAAGCTGGAAAATGCCCAGAGGTACATTACCAAGGCCGGAGCCGCGCCGAACGAGATCATATCGGATAAGCTATCGTATTCGACACCGAACTTGCTTTGCGTATTCGTCAAACGCGCTACGCGCCCGTCGAGCCCATCCAAAATCATGGCGGCAAAAATCGCCACGGCTGCGGTTTCGTATCGCCCGCCCATTGCCGATGTAATCGCGTAAAAACCGGCAAATAACGCACCTGTCGTAAACAAATTGGGTAATAAATAAATACCGCGGCGGCGGGGCGTGGAAGATTTTTCAAGCGTCATATTTTTTATCTACTGTTGCAACATTTGCAATAAAACAATGCCGCAGATTATACAATGAGCCGAAAAAGTACTCATGAATTAATAGCGACTTGGAAATCGGATTCGGAGACGAATCATCTGTGCCACGCAATGGCTAAACTCATACGTGGGTGCACATCTCGTTTAAAGCCAAAGTCATTAAGGGATGGACATGAAATTAAGTACGCTACCAGACAAAAGAGCGCGTCAGTTACACGAAAAAGTGGCCCCGCGATCTAAAATGCGAGAGCGGCAAAAAAGCCGCTCTCTCATGACCCGGAGACACTATCCGATTAGTTTTTCGACTTATCGACGATTTTGTTGGCACTAATCCATGGCATCATGCTGCGAAGTTTTTCACCGACGATTTCGATCGGATGCTCCGCATTTAGGCGACGTCTTGCCGTCATTTCCGGATAACCTGTCATGCCTTCCATGATGAATCTTTTCGCGTATTCGCCTTTTTGAATGTTTTCCAACGCCTCGCGCATGGCGTAACGGCTTTCTTCGTTGATGACTTTAGGACCGGTCACATACTCGCCGTATTCGGCGTTGTTAGAAATCGAATAGTTCATGTTCGCGATACCGCCTTCGTACATCAGATCGACGATCAATTTTAATTCGTGCAAACACTCGAAGTATGCCATTTCCGGCTCGTATCCGGCTTCAACCAGTGTCTCGAACCCGGCTTTGACTAACTCAACCGCACCACCGCACAATACGGCTTGCTCGCCGAACAAATCGGTTTCGGTTTCATCACGGAAGGTGGTTTCGATGATGCCGGAACGACCGCCGCCGATCGCCGAAGCGTAAGACAAACAAATACTCTTTGCGGTACCGGAGGCATCCTGCTGAATCGCGATTAAATCGGGAATACCGCCGCCGCGGACAAATTCGGAACGCACCGTATGACCCGGAGCTTTCGGAGCAATCATAATCACATCGAGGTCGGCACGCGGCACGATTTGATTATACAAAATCGAAAAGCCGTGCGCGAATGCCAAGGCTGCCCCTTGTTTGAGATTCGGTTCGATTTCCGCTTTGTATAATTGCGCTTGGAATTCATCCGGCGTCAGGATCATCACGACATCGGCGCTCGACACTGCTTCAGGAACCGATTTAACCGTCAAGCCTGAAGCTTCGGCCTTGGCTACCGAGGGAGAACCCGCGCGCAGACCTACGACGACATCGACACCCGAGTCTTTTAAATTGTTGGCATGCGCATGACCTTGAGAACCATAGCCGATGATCGCTACTTTTTTACTTTTGATGATCGAAAGATCGGCGTCTTTATCGTAATAAACTTGCATGTGTTTTCTCGTTTTGTTTTATGAATAATGTTTGCTTTGAATTCTAGAGATGCAGCCCTTTTTCGCCCCGGCATATTCCGGTAGCGCCCGACCGGACCACTTCGATGATAGTCGTTTCATCGATTGACTTGACGAAGGCGTCCAATTTATCCGATGTTCCGGTCATTTCGATCACGAAAGTCGTCGGTGTTACATCGATTATTCGACCGCGAAATATATCGGCGATACGTTTAATTTCGGCGCGCGTAGCTTCGCTGGTTTTGACCTTAACCATCATCAATTCGCGTTCGATATGCGCCGATTCCGCCAAATCGATTAGTTTCACGACATCGACCAACTTATTGAGCTGCTTTGTGATTTGCTCGATGATATCATCATTGCCTCGCGTTACCAGAGTCATGCGCGACAGACTCGAGTCTTCGGTCGGCGCGACGGTCAACGATTCGATGTTGTAGCCGCGCGCCGAAAAAAGACCGGCGACTCTCGATAATGCGCCGGCTTCATTTTCAATTAAAATTGAGATTATATGCCTCATTATGCCAACTCCCTGTCCGTGGGTGTACCTGGGGCAACCCGCAATTTCATATCGTGATGCCCCTTACCGGACTCTATCATTGGGTAAACGTTTTCTGTGCGGTCGGTAATGATGTCCAGAAATACGGTTCTATCTTTCATCGCGAACGCCTCTTCCAGAGCGGAGCGCAAATCGGCTTTGTTTTCGACCAGCATGCCGACATGACCATAAGCCTCGGCTAGTTTAACGAAGTCGGGCAAGGTATCCATGTAAGAATGCGAATAACGGCTTTGATAAGAAAACTCCTGCCATTGCCGCACCATACCCATGTAGCGATTATTCAAATTAATGATCTTGACCGGCGTTTTATACTGCAGCGCAGTCGACAGCTCTTGTATGCACATTTGAATACTGGCTTCACCGGTCACGCAAGCGACATCCGCTTCCGGAAACGCCAATTTAACGCCGATCGCAGCCGGCAAACCGAAGCCCATCGTACCCAATCCGCCCGAATTGATCCAGCGACGAGGCTTATCGAAATGGTAGTACTGGGCTGCATACATTTGATGCTGACCGACATCCGAAGTAATGTAAGCATCGCCTTTCGTTACTTCGTAAAGCTGCTCGATAACATACTGCGGCTTGATCAACGAACTTTCGCGATCATATTCCAGACATTGCACTGAGCGCCATTTGTCGATTTGCTCCCACCATGCCGCCAAGGCTTTTTTGGATGGCTGCTTTTTGCTCTCTTTGACCTGCTCGATCATTTGCGTCAAAACGGGTTTGACTTGCCCAACGATCGGTATATCGACTTTGACGGTTTTCGATATTGATGCAGGATCGACGTCGATATGAATAATTTTGGCGTAAGGACAAAATTCGGCTAATTTGCCGGTAACCCGGTCATCGAAACGTGCGCCGACGGCAAGAATCACATCACTCTCATGCATGCCCATATTCGCCTCGTAGGTGCCATGCATACCCAACATTCCGATGAATTGCTTATCGGTGGCAGGATAGGCGCCTAAACCCATTAGCGTATTGGTAATCGGGTAACCCAGTGTTCGAGTCAACTCGATCAATTCCCGACTTGCTTCGCCGAGGATCACTCCACCACCCGAATAAATCATCGGACGCTGAGCGGACAAGAGCAACTCGACTGCTTTCTTGATTTGGCCTTTATGCCCTTCGACGGCGGGATTGTAAGAACGCATAATGACTTTACGCGGATACTTATAAGGCACTTTGATATTAGGGTCGGTAATATCTTTCGGCACGTCGACAACCACAGGACCGGGGCGCCCGGTCGATGCGACATAAAAAGCTTTTTTAATGGTTTCAGCCAACTTGGTAACGTCTTTGACCAAAAAGTTGTGCTTGACGCACGGGCGACTAATTCCCACCATGTCGACTTCTTGAAATGCATCGCTACCGATGACCGGCGACGGCACCTGCCCTGAGATCACCACCATTGGAATTGAGTCCATATAAGCGGTCGCAATACCGGTTACCGCGTTTGTAGCCCCCGGACCGGAAGTCACTAAAACGACTCCCGTTTTTCCGGTCGCGCGCGCATAGGCATCCGCGGCATGAGTGGCGCCTTGTTCATGGCGCACCAGAATATGCTTAACGTCGTCTTGTTGAAAAATAGCGTCGTAGATATGCAGCACTGCTCCGCCAGGATAGCCGAATATATACTCCACTCCTTCGTCTTTGAGACTTTGAACCAAAATTTGTGCGCCGTTTAGCTCCACACTATTACCCTCTGCATTAACTATCAGGTGATCAATAAAACCTATTCATGACTGAATCGCTTGGTTTTATTTTAAAAAAAGGTTAGATAAACTACTGGTTTTGCACTTGTTCGTCAAGACAAATCAAGACTTTGATGACATGAGCAGCATCGCTAAACATGACATGATCAATGGGTTATAAAGCGCTTAATTCATGGATCGAATTCAACAACGCATAACCCATCATATCGGATATCTGCCGGAAAAGCTTGGAGACCATTCCAGCAGCACTACCGAAACCGACTGACTGAAAACCTCTGTCCAAATTTGAATCAAGCCAATGAACGCCGCCGAAAAATTACGCCTGTTACTCGCCCGCCCCGGAATTATCGTGATGCCGGGCTGTCATGATGCATTATCTGCAAAACTATGCGAAAAAGCTGGCTTCAGCACGGCTTTTATGAGTGGTTTTGCGGTTTCGGCCGACCGCCTCGGCCTGCCGGATACGGGCCTGATTACTTATGCCGAATTGCTCGATCAGGGGCGTAATATTTGCAATGCCGTGTCGATTCCTATCTGGGGCGACGGCGATACCGGTTTCGGAAACGCGCTCAACATCAAGAGAACCGTACAAGGTTATGCTCAAGCCGGTTTTGCCTGCATTATGCTGGAAGATCAAATCGCTCCCAAACGCTGCGGACATACCCGAGGCAAATCGGTTGTCGGACGCGACGAAGCCGCAATGCGGATACAAGCAGCCGTAGACGCCCGCAACGAAGGTGCCGACATACTGATCATGGCTCGAACCGACGCCCGAGCCACCCACGACCTAGACGAAGCGATCCGGCGCGCAAATCTATTTCACGAAATTGGTGCCGATATCAATTTTCTGGAAGCTCCGGAAAGCGAACAAGAAATGCGCCGCTATTGCGCCGAAGTACCGGGACACAAAGTTGCTAATTTGATCGAAAACGGAAAAACACCGCTATTGCCCCACGAGCAACTCGAAGCGATGGGTTATAAAATTGCCGTTTATCCATTGACGCTACTCAATGCCTCGATTGTCGCGATGCAAAACGCGCTACATGGGCTCAAAACCGGCCAAAACACACCGAAAACACTGAGCTTCAAGGAATTGACCGAAACCGTCGGATTCGAAGACTACTACCGGGAAGAAAAGCGTTATCGCTTTTAGTCTGCCCAAAATTCGACCTGATAACCTGAAAATTTTCGAACATTGATGACGCCTGTGTCAAATAACAAATATTGACCTTTTATCCCTTCCAAAACCCCTCCGACCTCCGCTTGCTTATCGAAATTAAAGGATTTGACCTTAGCCGGATAACGATGAACCGGATAAGCGATATCTACCGACTCGGCATTCGGCAGATATTCGATCGCACTATCGCGGAAGCGCGCGGTAATATCAGCCAACTCTTCACGACACAATGCCAAAAGCTCATCGCGCTTAGCGCATAAATCAGCCGGCGTTGTATTGTTTTTGAGCATTTGCTGCCAACTGGTTTTATCGCTGACATATCGACTAATTGCGACTTCGACCAATCCTGACACATAGCGCGAGGCCACTTTCATAATGGGCAATGCCTGTATAGCGCCTTGGTCGATCCACCGTGTCGGAATCTGCGTTTGCCGTGTAATTCCGACTTTAATACCGGAAGCATTGGCCAAATAAACATAATGCGGTTGAAAACAAAATGTTTCACCCCACTCCGGTTCGCGGCAGGTACCTTGATGATAGTGACATTTTTCCGGCTTTAAAATACACATATCGCATTGCGCGAGCGACACAAAACAAGGATAACAATAACCTTGGCTAAAACTTTTTTTAGTGTCCCGCCCGCAATGAACGCAAGCAATCTTACCGGTAAAGCGCAACGTTACCGGGCGACCGATAAACTGATTTAGATCTATGCCATCCTCGCCTAAAGCCAATCGATAATTAACCGACTCGCCTAACTCCGCTTGCATTTTCGTTAAAAAACCTAACACTAATTATTCCCTTCGGTATATATGTCAAAAATTGGTAACGTTATGAAGGCATAGGGGTGTGGCGAGGATGTCGACTGCAGTTTTGTTCCTGCTAAATCTTCATTCACACCATCCTTGGCGCTCGAGCGCTGCCGCCAAGCCATGGACGTATTCACCTAGCACCAAAATTCCATAGCCCATTGGCCATGGTTATACCTTTCGTACTTCAAAATTCGGCAGCGCCTAAGGAGGCACCGGGGTGCTCGGTCCCTCACCTAACGCTAGGTGTGGGACTGGCATAGAGCCTACAGGGACGTATTCACGGCGTCCTTTGACGCTCCCAGTGTCGAAATTTGATCTGTTATGGGTATAACTATCTTGAATAGTTTAAGTGCTGGGTTCACTGCGTCCAATCAAGCAAGTAACCGAACCCTCAATAAAGCTCAGAACGTTTAGGACGAAGTTATAAAACCTCGCCCTGCTCAATCCGAAAACACCGAAAAATCGTTTTTTGGAGAGCGCAAATAACCATCGGTATTATGCTCAACCCAGCGTTCGTCGCCATTTTGCAATCGCTCTTTTTTCCAGAACGGCGCTTTATTTTTCAGCGCCTCCATGATCTGACGCCCCGCGTCGAAAGCATCACCTCGATGCGAAGCCCAAACCGCGACCAACACAATCGGTTCATTCGGTTTAATCTCGCCAACTCGATGCACGACCAAAGCATCCAGCAAATGCCAATCGCGTATTGCTTGCTCTACGATATCATCCAATTGCTTTTCGGTCATCCCGGGATAATGCTCTAGAACCATAGCGGATACCGAATCGCCATCGTTAAAATCCCGCATCGTCCCGACGAATACATTAGTTGCTCCAAACTTACCGGCCCAATGCTTCGCCGAATTTTGATACACTACGACCTCATGCCACGGGTCGAATAAGTCGGCACTAATTTTGATCATATCGTCTCAGCCTCCCGTAACCGGCGGAAAAAAAGCCACTTCATCGCCGTTTTGAACCGAATGCTCAATATCGACATATTCCATGTTTACCGCAGCCAATATATTGTCCGGCATCGGCCGGTTAGCATTGGCCATCGCCCAAATTTCCGCCACCGTCACTATACCGTTCACATCAACCAGATCTTCGGAGCGACCGATACTATCCTTTAAACTGGCAAAATAACGAACTTTAACTGACATAATCATTCACGCTAAACTGAAAAGATAAGATAATAAAGACACATAACCATTTTAATCATCTCATTTAAACTCCATGACCCAACTGACCCATTTTAACCAATCCGGCGAAGCCCACATGGTAGATGTCGGCAATAAGGATATAACCGAAAGAGTCGCTATCGCCGAGGGCTATATTGAAATGAACCCGACGACACTAGCACTCATCGAGCAAGGGACACATAAAAAAGGCGATGTACTGGGTATTGCCAGGATCGCGGGCATCATGGCCAGCAAAAAGACTGCCGACCTTGTTCCATTATGCCATCCGTTACCTATTTCGCACGTCGAAGTCAACCTTGAAATCGAAAATGACACAAGTCGAGTGTATTGCCGAACCACCGTCAAAACCCGAGGACAAACCGGGGTCGAAATGGAAGCTTTGACCGCTATACAAGTCTCGTTACTGACTGTTTACGACATGTGCAAAGCTGTGGACCGGGGCATGACCATTCAAGGTGTACGCCTACTCAAAAAATCCGGCGGCAAGTCAGGCGATTGGCTACGCCCTTGATATACCCCCCATCGTGGATCAAAATTCGGCACCTGAGGCCCGCCAAAGGACGCCGAGGATACATCCATGACTCTATCCCAGCCCCTCACCTAGCATTAAGTGAGGGACCGAGCGCCCCGGCGCTTCCTTAGGCACTGCCGAAATTTAAAGCGTGAAAGATATAATACAGCCCAATCCCGTAGTCGCCACCTCATTATTAAATGACTTATTTTAGTGAAGCATTAGCCGCCGCATTTCGGCTCATTATACAATTCGATCACGACATATTTTTCATCGTTTGGACTTCGCTTAAAATTGCCTTTATCGCCACCGTCTCTGCAGGGATTGGCGCGATCATACTGGGAATATTGGCGACAGTTAGCGACTTTCACGGAAAACGTATTCTACAACATCTGCTAAACACCTTATCAGCAATGCCTACCGTTATGATAGGTTTGATATTATACGGACTACTGAATCGCCGCGGACCATTAGGCGAACTCGATCTGCTCTATACACAAACAGCCGTAATAATTGGCGAAGCTTGCTTGATTTTTCCGATCATCATGAACATGACCATGGTTGGCGTTCAATCGGCCGACCGGCGTTTAGTGAATACATTAAAAATGCTCGGCGCCGGCCCCTTCGATCAAATACTCCCGATTATCAGCGAGCTTCGTTTTATTTTATTGACCGCCATCATTACCGGCTTTGGCCGAGCCATTGGCGAGGTTGGCGCCGCGATGATGCTCGGAGGGAATATTCAAGGCGCTACCCGCACAATCACGACTGCAATTGCATTAGAAACCGGCAAAGGTGACTTCGAAATGGGATTGGCTCTTGGAATACTGCTGCTGTCGATTGCTTTTTTCATTAATCTTGCCTTGCAAATACTGCCTGCCAAACCCGGCGCATAAAAAAGCCCCAACCACTGTAACTGCAATTGGGGCCCTTTACCGTCAATAAACTTTTCTAGTCAAATTTCGGCGCCGGTGCGCTCATCCTCATCCAAGGACGACGTGAACCCAGCACCACAACACAACAAGCAGATGTCGAATCTAATGATAGATAATGCCGCTATTACGCAGTGTAATTTGCCGACGCAAAATCCCAATTGACTAGCGCCCAAAACGCCTCCAAGTATGCTGGACGTGCATTGCGGTAATCGATGTAGTAAGCATGCTCCCATACATCGCAAGTCAATAAAGGTGTCTGACCTTCGGTCAATGGGCAGCCAGCATTACTGGTACTAACCAAGGCCAAAGAACCATCTTTATTTTTTACCAGCCATGCCCATCCCGATCCGAAGGTGGTAACCGCACACTTGGTAAAAGCCGCTTTAAATTCGTCAAACGAACCAAAAGCTCTGTTGATCGCATTTGCCAGATCGCCGGTCGGTTCGCCTCCGCCATTAGGGCTCAAGCTATTCCAATAAAAAGTGTGATTCCAGATTTGCGCCGCATTATTGAAAATACCGCCAGACGATTTAACCACAATTTCCTCGAGAGGCAATCCGTCAAATTCGGTACCGGGAACCAAATTATTGAGGTTTGTTACATAGGTTTGATGATGCTTTCCATAATGAAACTCTAAGGTCTCCTCCGAAATATGAGGCGCCAGTGCATCTTTTGCATAAGGTAATGCAGGAAGTTCGTAAGCCATGTATTTCTCCTAAATTTGAATAAAAAAACAACCGACAATATGCCGGGCAGAAAAAGAAACCAAGTAATTTAATAAAGATTTATACTTTATCATTCACAGCTAATTAAATAAAGCACGCATGAACCGACATGCATATTTAAAAAGCATGCATTTCTAAACATTCGGCATCGACTAATGAAAACATCGGCGCCCGCGAAATCTTGTGCGGCTACCATCCCAGCACAGAAATCTGACCAACAAAAGGTATGGTACCAAAATAGATTTTTTATTGCATAAGGGATTCGGTCATAACAGCAACTCCCAATTTGAAGATCAAAAAGGGTGTGGGGCGAGCTTGGTGAAGCAGTGCGTACTTTGACGGACACCCCGGCGCCGAATTTTGATGTACGATGGGTATATTTTGCCATTACCGGCCAACCACAATAGACGCAACACGCTACAATAAACGTATTTTCTTATAACACTCTTCCTATTATGGCAATCGAAATAGAACACAAATTTTTATTACTTAATGACAACTGGCGAAAATTGGTCACCAAGTCCACAAAGTACAAACAAGGTTATTTAGCTTCGGAAAAGAACACTTCAATTCGCGTAAGAATCAGTGATAATGAAGCGTGGCTCAACATTAAAAGCGCCACAATAGGCAATTTTCGCCATGAATACGAATACGAAATTCCTTATCAAGATGCAGAGGAAATAATCAACAATCTATGCAGAAAACCACTAATTGAAAAAACCCGTCACTTGATACCGATAAGCCCGCATATCTGGGAAATCGATGAATTCGAAGGGGAAAACCAAGGGCTCATTGTCGCCGAGATTGAGTTACAAAATACCGATCAATCCTTCAATAAACCGGAATGGATAGGGCAAGAAGTCACTCATGATTTGCGCTATTACAACAACAATTTATCATTAAACCCATTTTCAAAATGGACTTAAATTAACTTTAAATCATAAATATCATTGTAATAGGAATTTTTTTGCCCTATTATTTGCGGAATGAAAAAGTTTATCATTGTTGTTTTTTTGGTACTCCCATGCTCAGGCTTCGCTAACGAGCTTGACCGTATCGTTCACTCAATAGAAGCAGAATGGGCCACAATTTACTTTTCCGCAGAAATTCGCGATAAAGAAAACGCCTACACCCGCCTACTGAATAAAACCACAGAATTCGCCAAGCAAACCCACGATAGCCCCGAATTAATGTTTTGGCAAGCTACCATCATTGCCTCTAGAGCTGAACATCAAAACCCTATCGATGCGTTGGCCGCCATTCATAAGGCACAGGTTCTACTGATAAAAACCATAAACATTAAACCCGACACACTGGACGGATCCGCACTCATTACATTAGGCTCACTTTATTATCAAGCACCCGGCTGGCCAATTGCATTCGGAGACGATAAAAAAGCCGAGCAATACCTCAAAAAAGGGCTACAAATCAACCCCCAGGGAATAGAAAGCAACTTTTACTATGGGCAATATCTCTTGAATAAAGATCAACCGGAAGAAGCAATTGAGTATTTCAAAACAGCACTAAACGGGCCGATACGCAAAAAACAAGAATTTGCCGATTCATCTCTTAAAGAAAAAATAAAAAAAATAATGATCAAGACAGCCACCACCGAATCGAAATCGCGAAAAAAACAGATTGCATCTTTATAGACTACTTCGAAACGGGCCCCCAAACTCCATTGCTGCAAATTCGTATTTTACGTTTCGCAATTCAAATTTCGGCAGTGCTTAAAGGGGTGCCAGGGCGTTCGCTCCTTCAACTAGCATTAAGGAAGAGAGCATCAAGCCTACATGTATATATTCACCTATTACCTAAATTCCATAGCCCATTAACCATGATTGATTATCTTGGCAATAAAGATGCGACAAGGCTTATGACGCCCTCGTCAGGCATACCACACACCCTTATCCCTTAGGTCGGCGAAACCACTTAAACTGGGAAATGCCTTTTTTAAGCACAGGATCCGCGATATTTTGTAGAATGTATTTATCATCTCAAGAGATTCATTCAGAACTTGCTTTCTGATATGATTAGTCCATTTTAAATACGCAATTTTAATTAACATCAATTGGTAACCAATATGACCTTTGTAGTCACCGAGAACTGTATTAAATGTAAATATACCGACTGCGTTGACGTTTGCCCCGTCGACTGCTTCCATGAAGGCCCTAACTTTCTAGTTATCGACCCCGACGAATGTATTGATTGCACGCTCTGTGAACCCGAATGCCCAGCCGAAGCGATTTTTGCCGAAGACGAACTACCGGATGGGCAAGAAATGTTTATCGAAATCAATGCCGATCTCGCAAAGAAATGGCCCGTAATTAGTGAAGTCAAGGACCCCCTGCCTGAAGCCGACGAGTGGAACGGTAAACCGGATAAAACAAAACTATTGGAAAAATGACCCGCTAACAAAGGACCACTACTCAGGATTTGGACATAAATAATGCCCCTATTCGTTATGTAAAGTTGGCAACGCTCGGTAAACGGATAAAACCCAAAAGGAGCAGTCGGCATGCGCTGCAGACCGCTCGCGCCGAGCTAGGTCGAAGCATGAAGCGGTTACAACTTTTTCACCGGCTTGGTAAAGCCTCTCAAACCACCTTTCGACAAGCTCAGGGCGAACGGAAGCTTGATACTCTCAACTACTCTACTCATTAACCGATTTTTCGATCAAAAGGAGTTAGATAGCTAGCTATTGCCAGTCGGTTATGGAAATTAGGCGCTGGAGAGGAACCGCTCACCCCGGCGCCTTTTACAACCAAAAATTGAACTGCGAAAGACATATAACGCTCATAAAACTCAGAGCATAAAAAAAGCCGGTAGTATAACCGGCTTTTTTTATGCTCTGATATGCCAGGTAAATTTATTCAGCATTTTCGCCAGCTATCGGACGATCAACCAACTCTACATAAGCCATAGGAGCGGAGTCGCCGGGTCTAAAGCCACATTTCATAATGCGTAAATACCCACCTTGACGATTTTTATAGCGAGGACCCAATTCATTAAACAATTTAGTTACTATAGAGCGGTCACGCAATTTAGCGAACGCCAATCTTCTCTTTGCAACGGAATCTTCTTTGGACAAAGTGATTAACGGCTCAGCATAACTTCTTAACTCTTTAGCCTTAGGCAAAGTAGTTTTAATAAGCTCATGCTTAATTAACGAACCAACCATATTGCTGAATAGCGCCTTACGGTGGCTGCTATTCATATTAAACTTTCTTCCAGACTTACGATGTCTCATTGTAATTACGACCTAAAGTTATAATTTTAAAAACTGCTTTGATTTTGATCAATCAGATTATCAGGAGGCCAATTTTCTAAGCGCATACCTAGAGATAATCCTTTTAAAGCCAGCACATCTTTGATTTCAGTGAGAGACTTTTTACCTAAATTCGGGGTTTTAAGCAACTCAACTTCAGTTCTTTGAATCAAGTCACCTATGTAAAAAATATTTTCCGCCTTTAAACAGTTTGCCGATCTAACAGTTAATTCTAAATCATCAACAGGTCTCAACAAAACAGGATCAATATCCGGACCTTCTTGAGGCGCTTCTTTTTCATCGACTGGAGGAGCAACCTTTTCAAAATCCACGAAAACGGATAATTGATCATGCAATATGGTTGCCGCTAGCTTTATAGTCTCTTCCGGATCAACTGTACCATTTGTCTCCAGTTCAACAATTAACTTATCGAGATTAGTTCTCTGCTCTACGCGAGTACTCTCAACTTGATAAGCAACTTTTATAATCGGACTATATGAAGCATCGACCTGCAGACTACCGATGATAGGATTATCGGTTTGCTGTTTTCGCGCACTTACCGGCTCATACCCTCGCCCCCTTCTGACGCGAATCTTCATATTGAACTGCTTATCCTGGGTCAAATTTGCAATAACTAAATCAGGATTAACAATTTCCACATCGTGAGGCAACTGAATATCTGCAGCTGTAACAACACCGACACCGCTCTTGGAAAGAGTCAACACAACATCATCTTTCGAGTGCAAAAGGACTGCTAACTTTTTTAAGTTTAAGATGATATCAATAACATCTTCTTGAACGCCCTCAATAGCGGTATATTCGTGCAGTACACCTTCAATTTCTATGTCTGTAACTGCGCAACCGGGAATCGAAGACAATAACACCCGTCTCAAAGCGTTACCAAGCGAATGTCCGAATCCACGCTCAAGAGGCTCTATTACAATCCTTGAATGATTAGCGGATTTGCTTACCACCTCAACAAGACGAGGTCTTAATAAGCCGGAAATACTATTCTGCATTTATATCCCTTAGTTTAAGGTTTATTATTTCGAGTACAACTCAACAACAAGCTGCTCATTAATATCAGAACCTAATTCGACGCGATCAGGTAAAGACTTAAAGGTACCAGCCATGTCCTTGCTATTAACATCAACCCAATTTGGGAATCCGTATTGTTCAGTGACAGTTAACGCATCGATAATTCTTTGTTGTTTTTTTGCTTTTTCCCTGATGCCGATCACATCACCAGGTTGAACCTGATAGGAAGGGATATTAACTAACGAGTCGTTGACAAGAATCGATTTGTGACTAACTAACTGACGAGCTTCAGCTCTGGTAGCAGCAAAACCCATTCGATAAACTACGTTATCGAGTCTCGATTCGAGAAGGTTTAGTAAATTTTCGCCCGTTGCACCTTTCTTTAAATCGGCAACTTTATAATAATTTCTAAATTGCTTTTCCAGTACGCCGTATATTCTTCTAATTCTTTGTTTTGCACGCAACTGCAGTGCATAATCAGAACTTCTTGTACGCTTAGTACCGTGCTGTCCAGGCCGCTGGTCAAGCTTACACTTGCCATCTAACGACTTGCCTCTACTTTTTAAAAAAAGATCGGTCCCTTCTCTACGGCTTAATTTACACGTAGGGCCAAGATATCTTGCCATAACAAACTACTCCAGAACTTAAACGCGGCGTTTTTTAGGTGGACGGCAACCGTTATGAGGGATTGGCGTCACATCAATGATATTGCTGATTTTGAAACCCAAGTTACTCAATGAACGAACGGCGGATTCTCTACCAGGACCAGGACCCTTAACCATCACATCTAGGTTCTTCATTCCATATTCTAATGCGACCGAACCAGCTCTTTCGGCAGCTACTTGAGCAGCAAAAGGAGTACTTTTTCTTGAACCCCTAAAACCTGAACCACCGGACGTTGCCCAAGAGAGCGCATTACCTTTTCTATCGGTAATTGTAACGATGGTATTATTAAAGGAGGCATGCACATGCGCAATGCCATCCGCTATTTCTTTTTTTATGCGTTTACGCGCACGATTTGGACTTGCCATTTATGAACCTCTTATCGAAATATCTTTACTTTCTAATAGGCTTGCGAGGGCCCTTACGGGTTCTTGCATTCGTCCGTGTTCTCTGTCCTCTTAAAGGCAGGCCTCGACGATGTCGGATACCACGATAACAACCTAGATCCATCAATCGCTTGATGTTCATTGAAACTTCACGCCGTAAGTCGCCTTCGACGGTCATTTTTGAAATAACCTCACGAACAGAATCAAGCTGTTCTTCCGTTAATTCTTTAATTTTTCTTGACGGTGCTATACCCACTTTCTCGCAAATCTGATTTGCTGTTTTGCGTCCAACACCATAAATCGCTGTCAATGCAATTTCTGCATGCTTATGATCTGGTACGTTAATCCCGGCAATACGTGCCATTTAGATACTCCCCTGAGCAATGACTCTAAAGTTAAGCGCCGAATAATAACATTTAATGATTTATGGCGCAATAGAAAATTATCCTTGGCGTTGTTTATGGCGCCCATCTTCACAGATCACCCTAACAACCCCATTTCTTTTTATGACTTTGCATTTTCTGCATATTTTTTTAACTGACGCACGAACTTTCACAATGCACTCCGTAATACTTAAACTACTTAATTATTTTTTAAGATGCGCTTTCTTCATCAAGCCTTCGTATTGCTGTGACATCATGTGAGTCTGCATCTGAGAAATAAAATCCATCACGACAACAACAATAATCAACAACGAGGTCCCGCCAAAATAAAATGGCACATTCCAGTAAACGATCAGAAACTCAGGCAACAAACAAACGCCTGTGATGTAAAAAGCACCAATCAATGTAAGACGCGTCATCACTTTATCAATATAGGCACTAGTCTGCTGACCAGGTCTAATGCCAGGCAAGAACGCACCCGATTTTTTTAAATTATCCGCAGTCTCTTTCGAATTAAAAACTAAAGCGGTATAGAAAAAACAGAAAAAGATGATGGCCGCCGCATAAAACATGACATATACCGGCTGACCAGGCGATAACATAGTCGCAATATCCTTAAGCCAACTAAAGCCTTCGGCATTTCCGAACCAACCAGCTACCGTAGCCGGAAACAGAATGATACTTGAGGCAAAAATGGGAGGAATAACACCCGCCATGTTAAGCTTCAACGGAAGAAAACTACTTTGGCCGGCATACATCCTTCTACCTTGCTGTCTTTTAGGATAATTGATAATGATCCTTCGTTGACCTCTTTCAACAAAGACAACCAGCGCGGTAACAGCTATTGTTAACAAGAAAAGCAAAATTATGAACGCACTGTTCATTTCACCAGTTCTTGCAAGCTCCAAAGTGCCACCGACAGCCGAGGGCAGCCCCGAAACGATACCAGCGAATATAATCAACGAAATACCGTTGCCTATTCCTCTTTCAGTCACTTGTTCGCCCAACCACATCAAAAATATGGTCCCTGTTACTAGCGTTATAGTAGTTATGAGAACAAAACTCATGCCGGGAGCAATAACAACAGATAAACCTCCAGCCGTTTGATTTTGAAGCGCTATTGAAATACCAACAGCTTGAAAAGTCGCCAAAACAACGGTTCCGTAACGGGTATACTGTGATATCTTACGCCTACCGGACTCACCCTCTTTTTTCATCTGCTCCATCGTTGGAACAACCACGGTCATCAATTGCATGATGATCGAAGCAGAAATGTAAGGCATGATACCAAGAGCAAATAAACTTAAACGCATTAATGCTCCACCCGAAAACATGTTAAACATATCGAGAATGGAACCGCTTTGCTGTTCAAACATAAGGGCTAACGCCTTTGGGTCGATACCAGGAACAGGGATGTGAGCCCCTACTCGATAGACGAAAAACGCCCCCAGCACGAATAGCAATCTAGACCTTAATTCTGAATAGCCACCTGCTTTTTCAGCCATTTGTGCTCTTGTTGTATTCACTTAGACCTCTACTTTGC
Source organism: Methylotuvimicrobium sp. (assembly GCF_050611805.1). NCBI lineage: Bacteria > Pseudomonadati > Pseudomonadota > Gammaproteobacteria > Methylococcales > Methylococcaceae > Methylotuvimicrobium > Methylotuvimicrobium sp. Next base: position 77,121 of record NZ_JBNGHF010000013.1, on the reverse strand, counting down.
CGCCAGCCGCTTCAATAGATGCTTTTGCGCCTGCAGTCACTTTTATACCTTTCAACGTAACAGCTTTTGAAATTTCACCCGATTGGATTACTTTAGCGGTTTTAGTGAAAACAGGAACAACACCCGTTTCGATCAGTACTTGTAAATCGATGCTTTCTGTCGGCAAATTAGCCAACTCACTCAAACGAACTTCCGCTGTCAAACGCTTGCATCTTGACGTAAAACCAACTTTCGGTAATCGTCTCTGAAGGGGCATTTGTCCACCTTCAAACCCAACCTTGTGAAATCCACCACTTCTTGCTTTTTGGCCTTTATGACCTCTTCCGCAGGTTTTTCCAAGAGTAGACCCGATACCGCGACCGACGCGCTTAGCTTTTTTTCTTGATCCTTCTGCAGGACTTATTGAATTCAAGTACATTACAATTCCTCTACCCTTAGCATGTAGGAAACTTTATTAATCATCCCACGATTTTCAGGGGTATCGGAAACCGATACCGTATGATTAATACGACGCAAACCTAAACCTTTTAAGCACGCCTGATGGCTTGCTAACCGGCCGTGTTTACTTTTTGTCATTGTTAATTGTAATTTTTTATCTGACATAACAACTATCCAATTATCTGCTCAACCGACAGGCCGCGCTTGGCTGCGATGTCTTTTGGCTCATGCATTTCAGTTAACCCGGCAATAGTCGCTCTAACAACGTTAATTGGGTTGTTAGTTCCAATGCATTTGGCCAGTACGTTATGAACACCGACCACTTCGAATACCGCGCGCATTGCTCCGCCAGCAATAATACCGGTACCATCCGATGCTGGTTGCATATAGACTTTTGCCGCCCCTGTGGACGCCGTAACAGCGTATTGCAAAGTGTCGCCTTTTAAAGCAACTTTACGCATGTTTTTTCTAGCCTGCTCTAAAGACTTTTGGATTGCAACGGGAACTTCTCTGGCTTTACTCACGCCATAACCCACACGACCTTCACCGTCGCCGACGACCGTTAAAGCAGCGAAGCCGAAAACACGACCGCCTTTCACAACTTTTGCAACACGTCGTACCGATACTAATTTTTCTTGCAAACCGTCTGTACTTGCTTGAGATGGTGCTGTAGCCATAATCAATCTCCTAAAATTTTAAACCGGCTTCACGCGCGGCATCAGCAAGCGCTTTAACACGCCCATGATATTTAAAACCTGAGCGGTCGAAAGCCACTTCAGTGATTCCAGCCGCAATGGCTTTTTGGGCTACAAACTTTCCAACTTCGGCAGCCGCCTCAACATTTCCTGTATTTTTTACAGCTGATTTGACCTCAGCCTGAACAGTCGAAGCACTTGCAAGCGTATGCGTCCCATCGGAACTAATAACCTGCGCGTAAATGTGTTGCGCGGTTTTATGTATGGTTAAACGGTTCGCTCCGGAATTCTTTATTTTACTGCGCAGCTTCAGAGCGCGCTTTAAGCGTGATGCTTTCTTATCCATTACTTTACCTTACTTCTTCTTGGCTTCTTTTCTGACCACATTCTCATCAGCATATCTGACACCCTTGCCTTTATAAGGCTCTGGTGGACGATACCCTCTAATTTCTGCAGCGACCTGACCGACTTTTTGCTTATCAAAACCTTTGACAATAATTTCGGTTTGACTGGGGGTTTCGATCGTTATACCCGCCGGCACTTCATAATCAACCGGATGGGAAAAACCAAGAGATAAGCCTAAAGTATTACCTTTAGCTTGCGCTCTATAACCAACACCGACTAAAGCCAGTTTCTTTTCAAAACCTTGGGTTACGCCAATTATCATGTTATTAATAACGGCGCGAGTGGTTCCGGCTTGTGAATTGGCAATTTTATCTGCCTTATCCCACTTAATTTCAATTTGACTATTATCGATAGCCAGACTTACTTTTTCGTGTAACGAGGCCGACAACTGACCCTTACTACCTTTTACAGTAACTTCGTTGCCTTCGAGTTTGATATCAATTCCGCTTGGAAGAGCGATAGGTACTTTTGCAATTCTTGACATGACTTGACTCCCTAATTAACAAACAGTACAAACAACTTCACCGCCATGCCCTATCGCACGTGCCGCTCTGTCAGTCATGACACCTTTCGATGTCGAAACGATAGCTATGCCCAGGCCTCCCAAAACCTTTGGAAGCTCTTCTTTCGACTTATAAATTCTAAGTCCCGGCCTGCTGATTCTTTTTACTTTTTCGATGACAGGTCGGCCTTGATAGTATTTTAATACTATGGTCATTTCAATATGACTACCTTTGGTCTCAACACTATAGTCTGAGATGTAACCTTCATCTTTTAAAACTTTTACAATGGCTACCTTCAATTTAGAAGAAGGCAGTTTTACGCTAATTTTTCCCGCAGATTGACCATTTCTAATTCTGGTCAACATATCTGCTATTGGGTCTGTCATACTCATTTCAATTCTCCAAACAGATCTTACCAACTCGCCTTAACTAAACCAGGCACATCACCACGCATGGTCGATTCTCTTAATTTATTTCGAGACAAACCGAACTTGCGATAATAGCCATGGGGACGCCCAGTGATATTACACCGGTTGCGCAAACGAGATGCGCTGGAATCCCTTGGTAGCTTTTGTAATTGAAAATGAGCAGCTTCTTTTTCTTCAAAAGTAGCGCCGGGATTGCGAATGATTTCTTTTAACTCTTTTCGCTTGGTTTCATATTTCTTTACTAATTTGTTGCGCTTTACTTCACGCGCAATCATTGATTTTTTAGCCATTAGTCGATCGCCTTTTAGTTTTTGAATGGAAAGTTAAATAGCTTCAACAAAGCTAAACCTTCTTCGTTGGTTTTTGCTGTTGTCGTAATGGTAATATCCATTCCGCGAATAGCATCAATTTTGTCATAATCAATTTCAGGAAAAATGATTTGCTCTTTGACGCCCATCGAATAATTACCACGCCCATCAAAACTCTTAGGACTCATTCCTCTAAAATCTCTAATACGAGGAATGGAAATATTAATCAAGCGATCCAAAAATTCGTACATTCTATCACTACGCAGGGTGACTTTACAGCCAATTGGCATGTCATCGCGTATTTTGAAACCGGCTATCGATTTTCTTGCCAAGGTAACAATCGCTTTTTGCCCGGCGATTTTTTCCATATCGCCGAGAGCTGATTGTAATATTTTCTTATCCGCAACCGCACCGCCAACACCCATATTAAGAGTAATTTTGGTAATTCGGGGCGCCTGCATAATGGATTTATAGCCGAATTTTTTCATTAATTCCGGCAGGATCTTCTCTTTGTATTCAGTTTCTAGTCTAGCCATGTCTAAATAATCCTCTATTAGATATCAACAACTTCATTAGTTGATTTAAAAAACCTGACTTTTCTTCCATCTTCTAGAAACTTAAAGCCGATTCGATCCGCTTTTAGGGTTTGTGGATTGTAAATCCCGATATTTGAAAGGTGGATAGGCATATCTTTATCAACGATACCGCCAGATACTCCGGCACGAGGGTTACCTTTTTGGTGTTTTTTAACACGGTTAATTCCCTCTACGATTACTTTGTTATCCTTAAACACTTTAGTTACTTTACCGCGCTTACCTTTATCTCTACCGGTCAATACAATGACTTCGTCGCCTTGTTTTATTTTTTGCATAATTTAATCCTTTTTTATAAAACTTCAGGAGCCAGAGAAATAATTTTCATGAATTTATCTCCCCTTAGTTCGCGAGTTACAGGACCAAATATGCGTGTACCGAGAGGCTGCAATTGGTTATTAAGAATGACAGCGGCATTTCCGTCGAAACGAATTACCGAACCATCAGGACGACGAACTCCTTTACGAGTTCTTACAACCAAGGCGTTGTAAACTTCGCCTTTTTTTACTCTACCACGCGGTATTGCGTCTTTAACACTGACTTTGATAATGTCGCCAATGCCAGCATAACGCCTGTGTGAACCGCCTAGCACTTTGATACACATGACCTTTTTTGCACCGCTATTGTCGGCAACGTCAAGGTTAGTTTGCATCTGAATCATGATTAATTCCCAATTGTCTCGATATTAAATTCTTTGTGCTTATTTATTGTTGCTTTCAACAACTTCAACTAGCCTGAAGGTTTTGTTTTTAGACATTGGTCTACAAGATGTAATGGACACAATATCACCTTCATTGCATTGATTATGCTCATCATGAGCCATTAATTTTGTCGAACGCTTGATATATTTGCCGTACACAGGGTGCTTGACAAAGCGCTCAACCAAGACGGTAATGCTTTTGTCCATTTTATTACTAATGACACGACCGCTTAAGGTTCTTAATTTTTCAGTTTTTTCGCTCATGACTTAAGCTCTCCCTAATTCATTCAATACAGTATGTATACGAGCAATATCACGTCTGACTTGTTTGACTTGAGCGGTCTTAGTCAACTGACCTGTGCCTTTTTGCATCCTGAGATTGAATTGCTCTCTTGAGAGCTCAAGCAGCATATCGGCTAACTCTTGTTTTGATTTTTGTCGTAATTCGGTGGCTTTCATCACATTATCGTCCGAGCTATGAATGTTGTCTTAATCGGCAGTTTGGCAGATGCTAATGCAAACGCTTCTCTTGCAAGCTCTTCGGGCACACCTTGAATTTCATAAAGCATGGTGCCCGGTTTAATCTGAGCAACCCAGTATTCTACACTACCTTTGCCTTTTCCCATCCTAACTTCTAAAGGTTTTTTGGTAATAGGCTTGTCTGGAAATACTCTGATCCATATTTTACCACCACGCTTTACATGACGAGTAATCGCTCTACGTGCAGCTTCGATCTGACGGGCTGTAATCCTTCCTCTTGTTGTGGCTTTTAATCCGAATTCACCGAAACTTACCGATGAGCCACGAACAGCAATACCGTTATTTCTATTCTTATGCTGCTTACGAAATTTTGTTCTTTTGGGTTGAAGCATGACTTTATCCGTTCAACTATTTTTTAGATTCTGTAACATCGGATACACCTTGTGTATCCACATCAAATACTTCGCCTTTGAAAATCCAGACTTTAATGCCAATGATTCCATAAGTGGTATTTGCCTCGGCCGTACCATAATCGATGTCGGCTCTTAGTGTGTGCAAAGGGACACGGCCTTCTCTATACCATTCGGTACGGGCAATTTCAGCACCGTTTAAACGGCCGGCAACATTAATTTTGATGCCTTCCGCGCCCAAACGCATAGTGTTGGTAACCGCACGCTTCATAGCCCTACGGTACATGATTCTTTTTTCAAGTTGCTGGGCAATGCTTTCTGCTACCAGATAAGCATCTAATTCCGGCTTTCTGATTTCTTCGACATTCATCTGCACTGGAATGCCCATCATCGCCGAAACTTCTTGTCTTAATTTATCGATGTCTTCGCCTTTTTTGCCAATCACAATCCCTGGTCTTGCAGTATGAACGGTGATGTGGGCATTACTTGCTGGACGATTAATCTGAATGCGACTAACCGAAGCGTGAGCAAGCTTTTTTTTGATAAAGTCTCTAACTTTAAGATCTTGATGCAGAAAAACCGGGTAATCCTGAGAGTTTGCGTACCATCTAGAAGTCCAGTCTTTAACAATTCCAAGGCGAATACCCGTTGGATGTACTTTTTGTCCCATTTTTACCTCTACTCGTATTCTGCTACTTTAATTGTTATGTGACAGGTTCTTTTCAATATTTTATTGGCTCGACCTTTCGCTCGCGGTTTAAAACGCTTCATGGTCGGGCCTTCATTGACATAAACCGTCGTAACTTTCAATTCGTCAACATCGGCGCTTTCGTTATGCTCCGCATTGGCAATTGCCGACTCTAAAAGCTTTTTGATGACCGCTGCCGCACTTTTTGTACTAAATGACAAAATTGCTAGCGCTTTCTCTACCGGCAGACCGCGAATTTGATCACCTACCAACCTGGCTTTTTGTGCCGACATAGGTGCATTGCTTAATTTTGCTGATATTTCCATGCTACACCTTACCTTGACTTCTTATCGGCCACATGCCCTTTATAGGTGCGTGTCGGCGCAAATTCACCGAGTTTATGCCCTATCATATTCTCAGAAACAAGAACAGGGACGTGTTGACGCCCATTGTGGACAGCAATAGTTAAACCCAACATATCGGGAATAATCATTGATCTTCTTGACCATGTTTTAATCGGTTTCCTATTATTGGCTTTTACCGCATCCTCTACTTTTTTCAGAAGATGATGATCTATAAAAGGACCTTTTTTAATTGATCGTGGCACGCTATTTCCTCTCTATTTCTGCTTACGGCGTCTGACAATCATGTTGTCTGTGCGTTTATTTTTACGTGTTTTATAACCTTTGGTCGGCATACCCCATGGCGAAACAGGATGTCTGCCACCGGATGTACGCCCTTCACCACCACCATGCGGATGATCTACAGGATTCATTGCCACACCGCGAACGGTTGGCCTTACCCCGCGCCAGCGCTTTGCTCCGGCCTTGCCCAATGAAGTTAAGTTGTGCTCGGAGTTGGACACTTCTCCAACTACAGCCTTACAATCCGACATGATTTTGCGCATTTCCCCCGATCTTAGCCGGATGGTTACGTAAGCGCCTTCTCTAGCGACTAACTGGCAAGATGCACCTGCGCTTCTTGCTAATTGAGCTCCTTTACCGGGCTTTAATTCAACGCAATGTATAGTAGTACCCAATGGGATATTTCTAAGCGGCATGCAATTACCCGGCTTAACCGCAGTCGTTTCAGCGGATAAAATCTCTTGCCCTTGGGTTATGCCTTTTGGGGCGATAATATATCGACGCTCACCGTCTTTAAAGAGAATCAAAGCAATATTGGCGGTTCTGTTGGGATCGTATTCGATACGCTCAACTACAGCCGGAATATCTATTTTATTTCTTTTAAAATCAATGATCCGGTAGTGATGCTTATGACCCCCACCGACATGACGTGTGGTTATGCGCCCTTGATTATTACGTCCGCCATTTTTGCTGTTTTTATCAAGCAACTGTGCGAATGGCTTGCCTTTATGTAACTCATCGTTTTTGACACGTACAACAAACCTCGATCCAGCCGATGTAGGTTTTGATTTTACAATAGCCATGCTTTCTACCGTTTCCTATTGATCTTTTAAACTTTTAACTATTAAGCTGCCGAGAAATCTATATCGTGGCCTTCTTTTAGCTTGACATAGGCTTTTTTCCAATCGGAACGTTTGCCAAGGGTTTGACCAAACCTTTTTTTCTTGCCTTTGACATTCAGTACACGGACCGAATCGACTTTTACTTCGAACATAAGCTCGACGGCTTGCTTTATTTGATTCTTGGTTGCCTGTTTCTGAACGTTAAACACAAACTGTTTATTCGCCTCAGCTGCAACTGTGCTTTTTTCTGAAACAACAGGAGCTCTCAAGACACTTGCCAACTTACTTTTGATCAGCTCGTTCATGCCAACCTCTCCTCTATCATTTTTACCGCCGCAGGTGTCATAATGACTTTTTCTGCTGCTACCAGCGATACCGGACTCAAATTATCCGCAGAACACACTTCTAAATACGGAATATTTCTTGAAGCCAAAGCCAGATTAAAGTCGACTTCGTCGGATATGATTAAAACGCGCTTACAATCCAAACCGCTCAGCTTTGCAACCATTTCTTTCGTTTTTGGAGTCGAAGGAAGGATTTCACTACTAACAACCAAACGGTCTTGTCTTAGCAACTCGGACAAAATTGAACGCAAACCCGAACGAAACATTTTTTTATTTAGTTTTTGCTCGAATGAACGCGGTCTTGCAGCAAAGGTCACGCCACCTGTTCTCCAAAGTGGACTGCGCATTGTACCAGATCTTGCTCGCCCCGTCCCTTTTTGACGCCAGGGTTTAATCCCACCGCCACTTACATCGGAACGGGTCTTCTGTGCTTTTGTCCCGGAACGAGCGCCGGCCAAGTGCCGAGTCACCAATTGATGAACTAACGTCTCATTAAAAGCTTGCCCAAACACTTCTTCGCCTACCGCGACTGCTGCGGCAGATTCGCTTTCGTTAATTGCAGGAATTTGTATACTCATGATTTATCCTTCTTATTCCGCATTTTTGCAGCAGGGGTAATCACAACATCGCTACCTTTTGCTCCAGGCACTGCCCCTTTGACTAAAATCAAGTTTCTCTCACTATCGACCGCATGAATAGTTAGATTATCGATTGTAGTTTTAGCGGCGCCCATATGACCGGACATTTTTTTCCCTTTAAAAACGCGGCCCGGTGTTTGACACATACCATTAGAACCGGGTGCTCTATGGGACAGCGAATTACCGTGAGTCGCATCCTGCGTTCTAAAATTATGCCGCTTGACTGCACCTTGATAACCTTTACCGATGCTTGTTCCGCGAACATCAACCACCTGTCCTTGAGCAAAAATACTTGCTTGCAATTCGGAACCGGCAGAGAGATCGTCGCCTTCACCGTCATCCAGCCTGAATTCCCACAGACCTGTTCCTGCGGTTACATTCGCAGCAGCAAAATGACCAGCCATCGCTTTATTCACTCTGGATGATTTTTTTTCACCCGCAGTGACTTGTATCGCGCGATAGCCATCTTTTTCGATGCTTTTAACTTGAGTGACTCGGTTAGACTCTATCTGAAGAACCGTCACGGGCACTGACGACCCATCCTCGCAAAATACTCTGGTCATACCACATTTACGACCAATTAGACCTATTGACATCTGCCAATTCCCCTACATTTAATTCAACTTTATTTGAACGTCTACACCGGCTGCCAGATCCAATTTCATCAAAGCATCGACAGTTTTTTCGGTTGGCTCGACGATGTCGAGCAATCGTTTGTACGTTCTTAATTCATATTGATCGCGCGCGTCTTTATTGACATGCGGAGAGATCAAAATCGTAAACCGCTCTTTCTTAGTAGGCAGCGGGATAGGGCCTTTGACTTGAGCGCCCGTTCTTTTCGCTGTTTCTACGATTTCACCTGCCGATTGATCAATTAATTTATGATCAAATGATTTCAGGCGTATTCTAATTGTTTGACTCGTCATATTGTTTACTCGATGATTGATGCAACAACGCCCGCGCCAACGGTACGGCCACCTTCACGAACCGCGAAACGCAAACCTTCTTCCATCGCAATCGGAGCAATTAATTTTACTTCAACGTTGACGTTATCGCCCGGCATCACCATTTCCACGCCTTCCGGAAGATCGACCGCTCCGGTTACATCCGTTGTTCTGAAATAAAATTGTGGACGATAGCCATTAAAGAATGGTGTATGACGCCCGCCTTCGTCTTTCGATAATACGTAGATTTCCGCCTTGAAATGAGTATGCGGCTTAATGGTACCTTTGTGCGCCAAGACTTGTCCGCGCTCGACGTCGTCTCTTTTAGTGCCTCTTAACAAAACCCCAACGTTATCGCCCGCTTGGCCTTGATCTAATAATTTACGGAACATTTCCACGCCGGTGCAAGTTGTCGTCGTAGTCGGTCTAATTCCGACGATTTCAATCTCTTGCCCGACCTTAATAATCCCACGCTCGACACGTCCGGTAACCACGGTGCCGCGACCAGAAATCGAGAACACGTCCTCAATCGGCATCAGGAACGGCTGATCGATCGCACGCTCAGGCTCGGGAATATAGGTATCTAAGGCTTCGACCAGTTTAAGGATCGACGGCACGCCAATTTCACTAGTGTCGCCTTCCAGCGCTTTTAACGCCGACCCGATAACTAATGGGGTATCGTCGCCCGGAAACTCGTACATGTCCAATAATTCTCTGACTTCCATTTCCACCAATTCGATCAATTCGGCATCATCCACCATATCGGCTTTATTCAAATAAACTACGATATATGGAACACCCACTTGACGCGCCAATAATATATGCTCACGAGTTTGCGGCATCGGACCGTCGGCCGCCGAACATACCAGGATCGCTCCATCCATTTGCGCCGCACCGGTAATCATGTTTTTAACGTAGTCAGCATGACCCGGGCAGTCCACGTGCGCATAGTGACGTGCTTCTGATTCGTACTCCACATGAGCCGTTGCGATTGTAATACCACGCTCGCGCTCTTCGGGGGCGTTATCAATTTGATCGTAGGCTTTGTAGACGCCGCCACGCGCATCCGCCATCACTTTTGTCAATGCCGCGGTTAATGTGGTTTTACCATGATCGACGTGACCGATGGTTCCTACGTTTACGTGTGGTTTTTTACGTTCGAATTTTTCTTTGGACATGATTCAATACCTTTATTTTCTATTCAATTTATGAAACTTTTTTTATGATTGCTTCTGCAATATTTGCAGGTGCTTCAGCGTATTTTTCAAATTGCATACTGTATGTTGCTCGCCCCTGTGTTGCAGATCGCAAATCAGTCGCATAACCGAACATCTCCGCCAACGGAACTTCACAACTGATAGTTTTACCTGCAGGAGTGTCGTCCATACCCTGAATGATTCCACGGCGCCTGTTTATATCACCTACAACATCACCCATGTAATCTTCCGGAGTCACGACTTCTACCTTCATTATTGGCTCCAGAAGGACCGGGTCGGCTTTTTTTGCACCCTCTTTAAAGCACATTGATCCAGCGATTTTAAATGCCATCTCGCTCGAATCAACATCGTGGTACGATCCATCAAACAATGATACCTTTACATCCACCACTGGAAACCCTGCCAAAACTCCATTTTCCAGTTGCTCCTGCACTCCTTTGTCAACTGCCGGTATGTATTCCCTTGGAACCACGCCACCAACAATTTCATTCACAAATTCATATCCGGAACCGGGTTCTTTAGGCTCGATTCGCAACCATACATGTCCATATTGACCTCGCCCGCCGGATTGACGAATAAACTTTCCCTCTTGCTCCACTTGCTTGCGAATAGTTTCTCTATAGGCAACTTGAGGAGCGCCTACGTTAGCATCGACGCTGAATTCCCTTTTCATTCTGTCTACAATTATCTCCAGATGTAATTCACCCATTCCGGAAATAATGGTTTGACCTGACTCCTGGTCGGTATGCACACGAAACGATGGATCTTCTTGGGCAAGCTTGCTAAGAGCAACACCCATTTTCTCTTGATCGGCTTTAGTTTTCGGCTCTACGGCAACCGATATTACCGGCTCAGGAAAATCCATTCTCTCAAGCACAATGACCGATTTCATGTCACATAAAGTATCGCCGGTAGTGACATCTTTCAGACCTATTGCCGCTGCTATATCGCCGGCATGCACTTCCTTAATTTCTTCGCGGGAATTAGCATGCATTTGCACTAATCGCCCTATACGCTCTTTCTTCTTTTTCACCGAGTTATAAACAGCATCGCCGGAGTTAAGTACGCCCGAATAAACCCGGATAAAGGTTAAAACCCCTACAAAGGGATCGGTTGCAATTTTAAAAGCTAGCGCCGCAAAAGGCGCATCATTGTCCGCAGGTCGCTCTTCTTCGGTCACATCATCCGCAAGAACACCTTTAATCGGCTTAACTTCTGTAGGCGAAGGCAAATACTCGATTACAGCATCCAACATCGCCTGAACGCCTTTGTTTTTAAAGGCCGATCCGCAAAATGTAGGAACTGCAAGATTATTTAATGTGAGCTGTCGTATTCCTTTTTTAATCTCCTCTTCAGAGAGATCAACACCGTCAAGGTATTTTTCCATTAGCTCATCAGAACCTTCCACTGCCGACTCAATCATGTGATCACGCCATTCTTGACAGAGTGAAAACATATCGGCCGGTATTTCACGCTCCTCGAAATTCATTCCCTTGGTTGCTTCATCCCAATAAATGGCTTTCATTTTTATCAGGTCTACAACGCCTTCGAACGAATCATCAGCACCTATCGGCAATTGCATAGGAATAGGATTACTTCCTAAACGAGCTTTAATTTGCTGAACCACCCTTAAATAATTGGCTCCTTGCCTATCCATTTTATTGATGAACGCCAACCTCGGCACATGGTATTTATTAGCCTGTCTCCACACTGTTTCCGATTGCGGCTCAACACCGCCCACCGCGCAAAATACGGCACAAGCTCCATCTAAAACCCTGAGGGACCGCTCAACTTCGATCGTAAAATCAACATGCCCCGGCGTATCAATAATATTTATTTGGTGCTCCGGAAACTGTTTGCTCATACCGCTCCAAAAACAGGTGGTAGCGGCCGAGGTAATGGTAATACCTCTTTCTTGCTCTTGAGCCATCCAATCCATGGTTGCCGCACCATCATGCACCTCGCCTATTTTGTGCGAAACGCCCGTATAAAACAGTACGCGCTCGGTAGTCGTCGTCTTACCGGCATCAATATGAGCCATGATGCCTATGTTTCGATAACGACTAAGGGGAGTTTTCCGTGCCACTGTGCAAGCCTTCAGTAACTTAAATTACCAACGGTAATGAGAAAACGCCTTGTTCGCCTCGGCCATACGATGAGTTTCCTCACGCTTTTTAGCTGCCGCACCCCGGCTTTCGAAGGCATCCAACAACTCGCCGGCCAGCTTTGAAGGCATGTTTTTTTCGTTTCTTTTACGAGCCGCATCAATCAGCCAGCGCATCGCCAAAGCCGCACGACGCGAAGGTCTAACTTCTACAGGAACCTGATAAGTTGCCCCGCCGACACGTCTTGACTTAACTTCAACACGCGGCTGCACATTCTCCAGAGCTCGAGTCAATACCTCCAACGGCTCGGCATGACCTTTACTTTCGATAACGTCCAGCGCACCATATACAATCTTTTCGGCAACTGATTTCTTTCCGCTAGTCATGATCATATTCATGAACTTGGTTAGCATGGTGCTACCAAACCTAGGATCCGGAATGACGTCTCTTTTCGCCGCTACTCTTCTTCTTGACATTTAATTCACCAAACTTCGTTAGGCTTTAGGTCTTTTCGTTCCATACTTCGAACGACCGCACTTTCTGTTTTTGACACCCGAAGTATCAAGACTTCCGCGAACGACGTGATATCGCACACCCGGCAAATCCTTTACCCTACCACCACGAATCAACACAACGGAATGCTCTTGCAGGTTGTGACCCTCACCACCAATATAGCTACTTACCTCCGCACCGTTAGTCAACCGTACCCGCGCGACCTTTCTTAATGCCGAGTTCGGCTTCTTGGGAGTCGTGGTATAGACTCTAGTACATACTCCGCGGCGCTGAGGGCATGCCTCCAGCGCCGGAACATTGCTTTTTTCTATTCTTTTAGCACGCGGCTTACGAACCAATTGGTTGATCGTGGCCATAAATTTGTTACTCCAATAATTCAGTTTACCCGCCAGTCAATAAAAATAACCGCCGTACATTTTTATGCACAGCGGCCATATAATGCTTATCCTGACAAATAGCGTTAGCTCATTTGAGCAGAGCATCTTAACGCTATTTTTTTACCAGGTCAAGCCGATTTAAATTATTCAGTGTTTAAGGCTTGCTTTAACGCTTCTTCTACATCACCCGCATCGACTGATGAAATATTATCACCCTCGGATGGAACCTCCATGTCTTTGGAGCGTCGCTTCCTTCTTTGTTCATGATAGGCTAACCCAGTACCCGCAGGTATTAATCGCCCAACGATCACATTTTCCTTCAACCCATGCAAACCGTCGCTCAGCCCGCGAACCGCTGCATCCGTCAACACTCGAGTCGTCTCCTGGAAGGAAGCAGCCGAGATAAATGACTCAGTTGCCAATGAAGCTTTAGTGATACCTAACAAAACAGACTCAAAACTTGCCGGTATCTTTCCTTCCGCCTCCATTTTTTCATTGATCTCACGAACATAGGCCCGCTCGACCTGATCGCCTTTCAAGAATTCCGTGTCACCGCCCGCAGTAATTTCAACTTTACGAAGCATTTGTCTAATGATTGCTTCAATATGTTTATCATTGATTTTTACACCTTGTAATCGATAAACGTCTTGAATCTCTTTCACTAAATAATTCGCTAGATCTTCAATGCCACGCAATCTTAAGATATCGTGCGGAGTCAATTCACCTTCAGCGATGGTTTCACCTTTCTCTACATGCTCGCCCTCGAACACTGTGATGTGTCGCCATTTCGGCACCAATGTTTCATATTGTTCGCCGCTTGCATCCGTTATAATGACACGCTGCTTACCTTTGGTCTCTTTACCGAAGGATATCGTGCCGGTTGTTTCTGCTAAAATCGCCGGATCCTTGGTTTTTCTTGCTTCAAACAAGTCGGCTACACGAGGTAAACCACCTGTAATATCGCGCGTTTTACTCGACTCCTGAGGAATCCTCGCCAATACGTCACCAACTTTAACTTCATGGCCATCCTTGATGCTGACAATTGCTCCGGTCGGCAAGAAATACTGCGCGGGAATTTCTGTTCCCGGTAAATAAATAGTTTCTCCAGCGGCATCCATTAGCTTAACCATTGGGCGCAAGTCTTTACCGGCACTACCCCTTTGCTTAGGGTCGGTAACTACCAAGGAACTTAAGCCCGTAACCTCATCCGCCTGCTTTTGAACCGTTACACCATCCATGAAGTCGAATAAGCTGACCACGCCATCGACTTCGGTAATTACCGGATGCGTATGCGGATCCCAGTTGACGATAATTTCTCCACCGTTAATTTTACTGCCGTCCTGTACTAACAACACCGCTCCATAAGGAATTTTATAGCGCTCGCGTTCACGGCCATATTCGTCGATGATGCCAATTTCACCGGACCGGGAAACCGCTACCAGATTTCCCTCCCGGTTTGTAACAGTCTTAAGGTTACTTAACTTAACTGTTCCAGCCGCTTTAACTTGTACATTACTAATCGCAGCCGATCTCGAAGCTGCACCGCCAATATGGAAAGTACGCATTGTCAACTGCGTCCCCGGCTCACCGATGGATTGCGCAGCAATGACACCGACCGCTTCTCCACTATTGACTAAATGCCCTCTAGCCAAGTCTCTGCCGTAACATGCCGCACAAACACCATGGCGATTTTCACAAGTGATAACCGAACGCACATAAACGTGATCGACGCTGTTTTCTTCAAGCACCGACACCCAGTATTCATCTAGCAAAGTTCCGTTTTTAACAATAACTTTTTCGCCAGCCGCATCCATCACGTCGCTGATGACTACACGACCCAATACACGCTCGGCCAATGGCTCGACCACATCACCGCCTTCGATAATGGGCATCATCGAGATACCTTGTGTCGTGCCGCAATCGTCGCCTGTAATAACCAAATCCTGAGCCACATCGACCAAACGCCGTGTCAAATAACCCGAGTTGGCGGTTTTCAACGCCGTGTCGGCTAGCCCTTTACGAGCGCCATGAGTCGAAATAAAGTACTGCAGTACGTCCAGACCTTCCCTAAAGTTCGCAGTAATCGGCGTTTCGATAATCGAACCATCCGGCTTCGCCATCAAGCCTCGCATACCGGCCAATTGTCTAATCTGTGCAGCGGAACCCCGAGCACCCGACTCGGCCATCATAAATATTGAGTTGAACGATTTCTGAGTAACCTTATTGCCATCGGCATCTTCGATTTCCTCAACACCCAAACCATCCATCATGACTTTCGCAACCTGATCGTTTGCATGAGACCAGATGTCAACTACCTTGTTGTATCGCTCACCGTCAGTCACCAGACCTGATGAGTATTGACTTTGTATTTCGTTAACTTCTGCATTAGCCGTATTGATGATTTCTTCTTTCTTAGCCGGTATCTCCATATCTTCGATACCGAAAGACACACCCGAGCGGGTTGCATAACGAAAACCAAGATACATCAATTGGTCGGCCATAATGACCGTTTCCTTGATACCTAAATGCCGATAGCAATAATTGATCAGCCGCGATATATTTTTCTTCGTCATATCACAATTGACTATCTCGTACGGCATACCTTCGGGAACAATTTCCCAAATCAATGCTCGACCAACCGTCGTTTCGACACGATAGGTTTTTTGTTCGGCAACCCCTCTATCAGTTTTTATTCTTTCAGTAATTCTTAATTGAATCTTGGCTTGTAAGTCGACACTTTTAAATGCCAAGGCTTTATGAACCTCATCTATTGAAACAAAGATCGAGCCATTACCTTTTGCATTGACTTTTTCTCGGCTTATAAAATAAAGCCCTAAAACCACGTCCTGAGACGGGTTGATAATCGGTTCACCGCTTGCTGGCGACAAAATATTATTGGTCGCCATCATCAACGTTCTAGCTTCAAGCTGTGCCTCTATCGACAATGGCACATGTACCGCCATTTGGTCGCCGTCAAAATCGGCATTGAAAGCGCTACAAACTAAAGGATGCAACTGTATCGCTTTACCTTCGATCAAGGTTGGCTCAAACGCTTGTATCCCTAGGCGATGCAGGGTCGGCGCCCTATTTAACAATACCGGATGTTCGCGAATGACTTCCTCGAGAATATCCCAAACTTCGGCACCTTCTCGCTCAACCATTTTTTTCGCAGCTTTAATCGTTGTCGCGAGTCCTCTTAACTGCAATTTGCTAAAGATAAACGGTTTGAATAATTCCAAAGCCATTTTTTTAGGTAAACCGCATTGATGTAAACGTAGCGTTGGCCCAACCACAATTACCGAACGTCCGGAATAGTCGACACGCTTACCTAGCAAATTTTGTCTGAACCGGCCTTGCTTCCCTTTGATCATATCAGCTAGGGATTTAAGCGGTCTTCTATTTGTACCGGTGATAGCTCTGCCTCTACGGCCATTATCGAGCAATGCGTCGACCGACTCTTGCAGCATTCGCTTTTCGTTACGAACGATAATATCCGGCGCGTTCAAATCCAACAAACGATTTAGCCGGTTATTCCTATTGATAACGCGACGATAAAGATCGTTTAAATCCGACGTGGCAAACCGTCCTCCATCCAAAGGCACCAAAGGTCTCAACTCCGGAGGCAAAACCGGCAATACTTGCATAATCATCCATTCAGGACGATTTTTAGAGCTCAACAGTGATTCGATCACTTTCAAGCGCTTTGAAAACTTTTTAATTTTGGTTTCTGAATTAGTGCCGTTAATCTCTTCCCGTAAACGATTGATTTCGCCATTAAGATCAATTGCTTTAAGCAAGTCAAAAACGGCTTCGGCACCCATTTTCGCAACGAAATCATCGCCAAATTCCTCGACGGCATCGAGATATTCGTCATCGGTTAACAATTGCCCTTTATTAAGCGGAGTTACACCCGGATCAAGCACCACGAATGACTCGAAATACAAGACGCGCTCAATTTCACGAAGCGTCATGTCTAGCAGCAGTGCAATCCGCGATGGCAAGGACTTCAAAAACCAAATATGAGCAACTGGACTGGCTAACTCAATATGCCCCATTCTTTCTCGGCGCACTTTTGAAAGCGTGACTTCAACGCCGCATTTTTCACAGATTACGCCTCTATGTTTCAGTCTTTTATATTTTCCGCATAAACATTCATAATCGCTCACAGGGCCAAAAATTTTGGCGCAAAACAATCCATCTCGTTCCGGCTTAAAAGTTCGATAATTAATCGTTTCGGGCTTTTTAACTTCTCCATAAGACCAAGAACGGATCATGTCAGGAGACGCCAAGCCTATGCGAATTGAATCGAAATCATCGGCGCGGCCTTGGCGCTTTAAAAAGTTCATTAAATCTTTCAAGAGCTTATCCTCTCTAAATGGTTTCCGGCACGAGGCCGGAACGGGCAATCAAATTAAGGTAAATTATCGAACTCAATCGCTTTCTAACTCAATATTGACACCGAGTGAACGTATTTCTTTGATCAAGACGTTGAACGATTCCGGCATACCAGCTTCCATCTTATGGTCGCCATCAACGATATTTTTATACATTTTGGTTCGGCCGGTTACATCATCGGATTTCACTGTCAACATTTCTTGCAAGGTATAAGCCGCCCCATAAGCCTCCAAAGCCCAGACCTCCATTTCACCGAATCGTTGTCCGCCAAATTGAGCCTTTCCACCCAGCGGCTGTTGAGTTACCAGACTATAAGGACCGGTAGAGCGCGCATGCATTTTATCATCTACCAGGTGGTTCAATTTCAACATGTACATGTAACCAACGGTAACTTCGCGTTCGAACGGTTCGCCGGTCAAACCGTCATAAAGTATAGTTTGACCATGTTCAGGATAATCTGCTAGTCTCAACATGGTTTTAATTTCGTCTTCGGTAGCGCCATCGAAAACCGGAGTCGCCATCGGCACCCCTTCTATCAAATTATGGGCTAGCTCGAGGATCTCCTTATCGGTCAAGGCATTCAAGTCTTCTTTACGACCGCTGCTATTATAGATTTTTTCTAAAAACCCTCTAATTT
This sequence comes from Methylotuvimicrobium sp., assembly GCF_050611805.1. Taxonomy (NCBI): domain Bacteria; kingdom Pseudomonadati; phylum Pseudomonadota; class Gammaproteobacteria; order Methylococcales; family Methylococcaceae; genus Methylotuvimicrobium; species Methylotuvimicrobium sp. Next base: position 58,817 of record NZ_JBNGHF010000013.1, on the reverse strand, counting down.
CAACAATTTTTGCTTGAGCCTCAAGCATTTTACCAATCTTGATACCTAAACCCTTAGATGCCCAACCCAAATGCGTCTCCAACACCTGACCTACATTCATACGGGACGGAACCCCAAGAGGATTTAACACGATATCGACCGGATTACCATCGGCTGTATAAGGCATGTCTTCGATAGGTCTAATCATAGAAATAACCCCTTTATTTCCATGTCGTCCAGCCATTTTATCGCCCGACTGTATTCTTCTCTTAACCGCGAGGTAGACCTTAACCATTTTTAGAACACCGGGCGGCAAATCATCGCCCATAGTGATCTTTTTGCGCTTGATATCAAACTTGACATCGAAATCCTTTCTCTGCTGTTCGATTTGCTCGATGACTCCTTCCAATTGGACATTGATGTTTTCATCTTCCATTTTGATTTGCAGCCATTGAGAAGGCCTCAATTTATCCAGATATTCTTGATTTACGACGGTGCCTGAAGATAAATTATCCGGCCCGGATAAAGCCTTCTTGCCGACGATTAATCTAGCGACTCGCGCGTATATGTCCTTTTCGACAATTTTTAGCTGATCGTCAAGATCTTTTCTATAACGCTTGATTTGCTCTTCTTCTATTTCGAGCGCACGCTTATCCTTCTTAACACCATCTCGCGTGAAGACCTGGACATCGATAACCGTCCCTTCAACACCGTTCGGTACTCTTAATGACGTGTCTTTTACATCGGCCGCTTTCTCACCGAAAATCGCACGTAATAGTTTTTCTTCAGGTGTCAATTGCGTTTCACCTTTCGGAGTCACTTTCCCGACCAGAATATCACCGCCCTTGACCTCGGCACCGACATAAACGATCCCGGACTCATCCAATTTCGATAAGGCTTCTTCGCTGACGTTTGGAATGTCCGCGGTAATCTCTTCCGGGTTATATTTAGTATCCCGCGCAACGCATGTTTTTTCTTCAATATGAATAGTCGTAAAACGATCTTCTTTAACAACCCGTTCGGAAACTAAAATTGAATCCTCAAAGTTGTATCCATTCCAAGGCATGAAAGCCACCAACATATTTTGACCCAAAGCCAATTCACCGATATCGGTCGAAGGCCCATCGGCCAATATATCGCCAGCATTGACGATATCGCCAAGCTTAACCAATGGCTTTTGGTTAATACAGGTATTTTGGTTCGATCGCGTGTACTTGGTCAGGTTATAAATATCGACCCCAGGCTCACCTGACTCGGTTTCGGCATCGTTCACCCTGACCACAATCCTAGCAGCATCGACGGCCTCAATGGTTCCGCCTCGCGTAGCTACGACAGCCACCCCGGAATCCTTTGCTACGGTTCGCTCCATACCCGTTCCTACTAGCGGCTTCTCGGCTCTTAGAGTCGGAACCGCTTGACGCTGCATATTCGAACCCATTAACGCTCTATTCGCGTCGTCGTGCTCCAAGAAAGGGATGATAGACGCTGCAACCGATACGATTTGTTTAGACGATACGTCCATATATTGCACGGTATCGGACATCGACAATGTAAATTCGTCTTTATAACGGCATGATACCAGCCCTTCTTTTAGACGACCGTCCGCATCGACCGGCACAGCAGCCTGAGCGATGACAAATTCCCCTTCTTCGATCGCCGAAAGATATTCAACCTGATCAGTCAGTTTTCCATCGACAACTTTTCTGTAAGGCGTTTCAAGAAAGCCATATTCGTTGGTGCGCGCATAAACGGCCAATGAGTTGATCAAACCGATATTCGGCCCCTCCGGAGTTTCGATCGGGCAAACGCGTCCGTAATGCGTGGTATGAACATCACGCACCTCGAAGCCGGCACGCTCTCGCGCCAATCCACCCGGGCCCAAAGCCGATACCCGGCGCTTATGCGTAACCTGAGAAAGTGGATTATTTTGATCCATGAACTGTGACAGCTGGCTTGAGCCGAAAAACTCTTTAACCGCCGCAGATACCGGTTTCGCGTTGATAATTTCCTGCGGCATCAGGCCTTCGGAATCGGCTAATGTCAGCCGCTCTTTAACCGCACGCTCAACCCTGACCAAGCCAACTCGGAATTGGTTCTCTATCATCTCGCCAACGGAACGGACTCTTCGGTTACCCAAATGATCGATATCATCGACATTACCGTTTCCGTTTCGGATATTGATCAATTCCTTTAATACATCAATGATATCTTCCTTGCTGAGCGTACCCTCTCCAGTTGTTTCTTGACGACCCAGACGGCGATTGAATTTCATACGTCCGACGGTCGACAAATCGTAACGGTCTTCGGTAAAAAACAGGTTTTGAAACAGATTCTCCGCTGATTCTTTAGTCGGCGGCTCTCCCGGTCTCATCATGCGATAAATTTCAACTAACGCTTCCAGCTGCGTGCTACTCGTGTCCAAACGCATCGCGTTCGAGATATAGGGCCCTCTATCCAGGTCGTTGACATAAATCGTGTTTAGCTCTTGTATACCGCTATCTATGATTTTATCAAGCAATTCCTCGGTAAGCTCATCATTGACATTGGCAATCAGCTCACCTGTCGATTCATCGATCAGGTTACGGCTTAGCACTTTTCCATGCAGATAGGCTTTAGGGACTTCGATTTGAGTGACGCCCGCTTCTTTTAATTGGCGTATATGTTTTGCCGTTATCCGACGCCCCTCTTCGATAAGAACCTTTCCGTCATGTTTAAAATCGAAGGCGGCAATTTCGCCTCTCAGTCGCTCCGGCACTAAATCAAACAAACAACTATTATCATTCAAGACAAAGCGATTGGTTTCAAAGAAAATATCCATCATTTCTTCGTTATTATAACCCAGCGCTCTTAATAAGATCGTTGCCGGAATTTTTCTACGTCTATCTATTCTGACATAGACACAGTCCTTGTGATCGAACTCGAAGTCAAGCCAAGAGCCGCGATAAGGGATAACTCTTGCGTTGAATAATAACTTTCCTGATGAATGCGTTTTACCTTTATCGTGATCAAAAAACACGCCCGGAGAACGGTGTAACTGAGAAACGATTACCCGCTCGGTTCCATTAATGACGAAAGTTCCGTTATCGGTCATTAACGGCAACTCCCCCATATAGACTTCCTGCTCCCGGATATCCTTAACAACTTTCGTGCTTCCAGGTGCGTCTTTATCGTAAATGACTAAACGCACCAACACTCTCAGTGGCGCTGCAAAAGTTGCACCCCTTTGTTGACATTCCCTGACGTCGAATGTCGGCTCTCCTAACCGGTACTTTACATATTCCAGAACTGCATACCCGGAATGACTTTCTATTGGGAAAACACTGGAAAAAGCGGCGTGCAAACCTACGTTCGACCGTTTTTCCGGTAACATACCGGATTGCAGAAAACTTGCGTAGGAATTGATTTGCGTCGCTAAGAGATAAGGCACGTCGAGTACTTCTGTACCTTTGCCAAAGTTGTTACGAATGCGTTTTTTTTCGGTAAAAGAGTAGGCCATATTGCTTCCATACCTATTTCATCAGGAATTATTTTTTGCCGCCTATAAATAAGCAGCAAAAGGCCGATGACAAAATGTCACCAGCCGTACTAAGAGGCTTAATGCCTTAAATTTTGCGTCAAAATCGTTACTTAATTTCGACTGAGGCGCCTGCGTCTTCAAGATCCTTTTTGACCGCTTCTGCTTCATCTTTGCTAACGCCTTCTTTCAAAGTAGTTGGCGCTCCTTCAACGGCGTCTTTCGCTTCTTTCAAGCCCAGACCCGTGATTCCGCGAACCGCTTTAATCGCGGCAACTTTGTTGGCTCCGGCCGCAGTCAAAATAACATCGAATTCAGTTTGTTCTTCAGCCGCTGCCGCCGTCGCTGCCGCTGGAGCCGCAGCCATGACAGCCGCCGATACGCCGAATTTTTCTTCCATCGCTGAAATTAAATCAACGATTTCCATAACCGTCATGTTAGAGACCGCTTCCAAGATATCTTCTTGTGAAATTGCCATTATGTATTCCTCTAAAATAGATGTAAAACTGGTTAAAAAAAGGTTATGCCGCTTCTTTAAGATCTTTAAGTGCAGCCAATGTCCGTGCAAGCTTACCAACCGGTGCTTTCATCACCGACATCAACATGCTAATTCCTTGATCGCGCGTCGGCAATTTTGCCAGTCTTTCAAGTTCATTAGCATCATATGCCTGCCCACCGATAGCCACTATTTTAGTGACGAGCTTGTTATGACTTTTTGCAAACTCATGGATTAATCTTGCCGCACAACCTGGGTCTTCCATCGAAAAAGCTAGCAATAACGGACCGACTAAGCCCTCTTGCATACATTCGAATTCTGTCCCGGCTATGGCTCTTTTTGCCAATGAGTTTTTCACAACCCGCAGATAAACACCCGTTTCTCTTGCATTTTTCCGTAATTCGGTCATTTCCGACACGGTCAAACCGCGATATTCCGCCGCGACGGCGGAATGGGCTTTAGCGGCGAATTCGGCAACCTCTTCGACGACAGCTTTCTTGCTATCTAAATTTAGTGCCACAATTTACCTCCGGTACATTTCTGATTTTTTGTCAGAATCAATAAAACGCATCTTTAAGTAGATGCCCCTTACGGTCCCTTTCACCATCTTTGCGGCTCCAGCTCCCGTCTACGCAGGACAATTAAGTTTTTACAACACCTGCGGTCTTTGACGGTTGCCGGCATTTCCGGCAACCCAAAGTCTTTCCCCTTAACCTGCTAGTCCGCTCTGATCGATCCACAGCCCTGGGCCCATGGTCGAAGACAGCGTAATTTTCTTCATATATACGCCTTTTGCAGCACTTGGCTTGGCTTTGCGCAAATCGGCCAATAACGCTTCCAGGTTTTGTTGAATGGCTGTTGCGTCAAAATCCACTTTACCGATTGAGCAGTGGATGATCCCCGACTTGTCGGTACGATAACGAACTTGCCCTGATTTTGCATTTTTAACGGCGGTTGCAACATCAGGCGTAACCGTTCCGACTTTTGGATTTGGCATTAAGCCTCTTGGGCCCAAAATCTGTCCAAGTTGACCAACAACTCTCATTGCATCGGGAGAAGCGATCACTACGTCGAAATTCATTTCGCCTTTTTTAACCTGATCGGCTAAATCGTCCATACCAATAATGTCCGCACCCGCTTCTTTCGCCGCATCTGCATTGGCTCCTTGAGTAAATACAGCAACTCTTACCGATTTACCGGTTCCATTCGGCAATACGGTAGCACCACGAACATTTTGATCGGATTTTCTTGGATCAACGCCTAAGTTGACACTGACATCTATCGATTCGATAAACTTGCTGTTACCTAGCTCTTTCAATAAACCAACCGCTTCATCGACCGAATATTGTTTGCTTCTATCTACTTTCGACTTAATCAGTTTTGCTTTTTTAGTCAGCTTTGCCATTACACGCCCTCCACATTGAGGCCCATACTACGAGCACTTCCGGCTATAGTTTTAACTGCCGCATCCAAACTTGCCGCATTTAAATCTTCCATTTTTGTTTTGGCGATTTCTTCAAGCTGTTCACGCGTCACTGTGCCAATTTTCACTTTATTCGGCGTACTACTGCCGCTCTTTACACCAACCGCTTTTTTCAACAAAATCGAAGCAGGCGGCGTTTTAGTAATAAAGGTAAAACTACGATCGCTATAAACGGTAATAACAACCGGAATCGGCAAACCTTTTTCTAACTCTTGAGTTTTTGCATTAAAGGCTTTACAAAACTCCATAATGTTGACACCATGCTGACCTAATGCAGGCCCTACTGGTGGACTAGGATTTGCTTCGCCAGCTTTTACTTGCAACTTTATGTATGCATTAATTTTTTTTGCCATTATTTACTCCAAATCGGGTGCAATCGCTTTTCAGCTCCCCTAATAAACAAAAATCCCGGACACAATCATATCCAGGATTTTAAAAAATTTTTAACGCTTTTTTATGATTTTTCAACTTGATTGAAATCCAACTCTACCGGTGTCGACCTGCCAAAAATTAAAACCGAAATCCTAAGTTTGCTCTTTTCGTAATTAACTTCTTCTATCGTTCCGTTAAAATCCTTAAATGGACCGTCGTTTACTCTTACAACTTCACCGACTTCAAATAAAACTTTTGGCCTTGGTTTATTAACCCCTTCCTCGACTCTATTTAAAATAGACATCGCCTCTTTTTCTGTTATAGGCGCCGGCTTGTCGGATGTTCCACCAATAAACCCAAGTACTCTAGGGACATCTCTAACCATATGCCATGTTTCATCGGTCAACTCCATCTGCACGAGCACATAACCCGGAAAAAACTTCCGTTCGCTTTTACGCTGCTGCCCCATACGCATCTCGACAACTTCTTCTGTAGGCACAAGAATTTTGCCGAAATACTGCCCTAGACCTTCTCGCTTTATCCTTTCTTCTAACGCTTCTTTAACTTTGTTTTCAAAGTTTGAATAAGCATGAACAACATACCAACGAAGTGCCATTTATTATCCTCCTTGACCGGTCAATAAACGCACACCCCAGAATAAAAACATATCAAGCAACCAAAGTATCACGCCAACGATAAGAACCATTGCAAACACCATTAAAGTCGTCCGCATTGTTTCTTGACGCGTCGGCCAAACTACTTTTCTTACTTCTTGTTTCGATTCCAGCGCAAAAGTCCAAAATCCTTGACCTATCCGGGTTGTTAACATGAGCCCCATCGCAATCATCACGATAACGACTAGTGAGAGAACCCTATATAATAAGGCATATTCGGAAAAGTAGTAAAAACCCGCAAGACCTGCAATAACAAAAACAATTGAGAAAACTTGCTTAACAACATCACCTACCGATGCTGAGGATTCAACTTGTGTACTCATGATTGTTATTACGATTTATAGTTATTGTATTTTTCTGATGGCAGGCCAGGAGGGAATCGAACCCCCAACCTGCGGTTTTGGAGACCGCTGCTCTGCCAATTGAGCTACTGACCTAATTCAGAAAATATTAAAAAAGTTATTTAGCGCTTTCGTTATTCGATAATCGAAGCAACAACGCCCGCGCCAACGGTACGGCCACCTTCACGAACCGCGAAACGCAAACCTTCTTCCATCGCAATCGGAGCAATTAATTTTACTTCAACGTTGACGTTATCGCCCGGCATCACCATTTCCACGCCTTCCGGAAGATCGACCGCTCCGGTTACATCCGTTGTTCTGAAATAAAATTGTGGACGATAGCCATTAAAGAATGGTGTATGACGCCCGCCTTCGTCTTTCGATAATACGTAGATTTCCGCCTTGAAATGAGTATGCGGCTTAATGGTACCTTTGTGCGCCAAGACTTGTCCGCGCTCGACGTCGTCTCTTTTAGTGCCTCTTAACAAAACCCCAACGTTATCGCCCGCTTGGCCTTGATCTAATAATTTACGGAACATTTCCACGCCGGTGCAAGTTGTCGTCGTAGTCGGTCTAATTCCGACGATTTCAATCTCTTGCCCGACCTTAATAATCCCACGCTCGACACGTCCGGTAACCACGGTGCCGCGACCAGAAATCGAGAACACGTCCTCAATCGGCATCAGGAACGGCTGATCGATCGCACGCTCAGGCTCGGGAATATAGGTATCTAAGGCTTCGACCAGTTTAAGGATCGACGGCACGCCAATTTCACTAGTGTCGCCTTCCAGCGCTTTTAACGCCGACCCGATAACTAATGGGGTATCGTCGCCCGGAAACTCGTACATGTCCAATAATTCTCTGACTTCCATTTCCACCAATTCGATCAATTCGGCATCATCCACCATATCGGCTTTATTCAAATAAACTACGATATATGGAACACCCACTTGACGCGCCAATAATATATGCTCACGAGTTTGCGGCATCGGACCGTCGGCCGCCGAACATACCAGGATCGCTCCATCCATTTGCGCCGCACCGGTAATCATGTTTTTAACGTAGTCAGCATGACCCGGGCAGTCCACGTGCGCATAGTGACGTGCTTCTGATTCGTACTCCACATGAGCCGTTGCGATTGTAATACCACGCTCGCGCTCTTCGGGGGCGTTATCAATTTGATCGTAGGCTTTGTAGACGCCGCCACGCGCATCCGCCATCACTTTTGTCAATGCCGCGGTTAATGTGGTTTTACCATGATCGACGTGACCGATGGTTCCTACGTTTACGTGTGGTTTTTTACGTTCGAATTTTTCTTTGGACATTTTACTTTCCCGAAAAAGCTTTTATTGTTGCAAATTTATGGAGCCCATAACCGGATTTGAACCGGTGACCTCTTCCTTACCAAGGAAGTGCTCTACCTACTGAGCTATATGGGCAGAAACCACCGATCATCTGGAGCGGGTGATGGGAATCGAACCCACGTGACCAGCTTGGAAGGCTGGAGTTCTACCATTGAACTACACCCGCAATCTTAAATTTAAACAGGATGGTGGAGGGGGGAGGATTCGAACCTCCGAAGGCAGAGCCGGCAGATTTACAGTCTGATCCCTTTGGCCACTCGGGAACCCCTCCAAAACCAGGAAGCAGGCCATTCTCACAAAACTCTATGACATTGTCAAGAAGAACAACCTATTTTTGCGTTTCTGCCGCCATTCAAACTGACAAAAACACAACTTATAAACTTTTTAGTCTTATATTTGCCTACATATTGGCAAACACGGGTAGAGCATTAATCGATTACTCTTCAGTATCTGAAGCAGCCTCGGTCTTTTCGACCTTTGGAGGCACAATTGTCACCACTGAAACATCCGCATCATGATCGTCGCCGTGTGACAACGCTAAGAACTCAACACCTTTCGGCGCATTTAATTGAGAAACATGCAACGATTCACCAAGATTCAAATTCGTTAAATCGACTTCGATATACTCAGGGAGATCTTCTGGCAAGCAAGCCACCTCTATGTCGACTAAATTATGCATAACCACACCGCCTACTTTAGCACCAACACAGATTTCTTCATTGATAAAATGAAGAGGCACTTGAGCCTTTAACTTATCATTCGCATTTACTCGCAAAAAATCCAAATGCAAGACCTTAGCTTTAGCAGGATGTCTTTGTACGGATTTTAGAATTGCTTTTTGCACCTTGCCCGCAACAACCACATCTAAGATATGCGAATAAACAGCCTCGTGAGCAAGATGCTTAACAACTTCATTATGATCCAAAACCAACATTTCAGGATCATCTTCTCCGCCGTAAATTACCGCCGGAATTTTTCCTTGTCGACGAACCGACTTAGCAGAAGCAGTTCCCGGTTTTACCCGAGCTTCCGCTACGAATTCAAATACGCTTGACATTTCATTCTCCAAAGCTGTGCATCTATACACTTCGCTAATTTATCAATCCACATACAACGAGCTAACCGACTCACCGACTGCGATACGTCTTATCGTTTCCGCCAGCATCTCCGCAACGCTGAGCTGCCTAATTTTACCAATGCGACTTGCTTCTAAGCTTAACGGTATCGTATCGGTTACGACCAATTCATCCAAAACCGAATCCCTCAAATTATCAATTGCTCTTCCGGAAAGAACAGCATGCGTACAGTAAGCCACAACCCTGAGCGCACCGTGATCTTTCAATGCTTCCGCTGCATGACATAGAGTACCGGCAGTATCGACTAGATCATCGATCATAACGCAGGTACGCCCCTCAACATCGCCTATGATATGCATTATCTCGGAAACATTAGCTTTAGGACGTCTTTTATCTATTATTGCCAAATCAGCATCATCAAGCCGTTTAGCCAGAGCCCTTGCCCTAACAACCCCACCCACATCGGGCGAGACAACTATTAGATCCTTATACTTTTGCCGCCAAACATCGCCCAGCAAAATCGGCGAAGCGTAGACATTATCTACCGGTATATCAAAAAAACCCTGAATTTGATCCGCATGAAGATCAACAGTGAGCACTCGATCCGCCCCTGCCTCACCTATCATTTTGGCGACTAGTTTAGCACTGATAGGAACTCTTGCGGAACGCGAACGCCTATCCTGCCTTGCATAACCATAATACGGCATAACCGCCGTTATTCGAGATGCCGATGCCCGACGAAATGCGTCGATCATCACCAGCAACTCCATTAAATTCTCATTTGTCGGAGAACAGGTCGGCTGAATGACAAACACATCCTTGCCTCTTATGTTTTCCTCAACCTCAACAGCGATCTCTCCGTCACTGAATCGACCTACCGCAGCCATCCCCAGCCGCATACTAAGCTTTTTAACAATACCTTCCGACAACGCCCGATTTGCATTACCGGAAAACACCATTAAAGAGGCATCACTCATTCAGGCACTCCCAGATTGAATTAATTCGCTATTTAGGTAATGGCTGGGCCGCCAGGATTCGAACCTGGGTATGCGGGGATCAAAACCCCGTGCCTTACCGCTTGGCGACGGCCCAATTACTTAGATATACTTACCAGTCTTAAGCATCATTCAGACTTGAGTACAACGGAGACCTGTTTATTCCCTTACACAGATAGGATTGCCACTTTCCGCTAAGCGACAAATACGCTTTTTTAGCTGCCAACTCTGTATCAAACTGAGCAAAAACGCATGCTCCTGTACCTGTCAACCTTGCTTCGGAAAATACGGACAATTCTCTCAAAGCCCTATCAACAGACGGGTAAAGCTTCCGAACAACGCCCAAACAATCGTTTTGGTGCTGCCCTGCAATAAAGTCAGCTATTTTGATTGATTTACTATCCCTTGTCAAATCTTTTGATGAAAAAATTTCCTTGGTATCGACATGACAATCTGGCTTCAGCACTACGACCCATTTTTCCGACACTTCAATCTCCTGAAACACCTCACCAACGCCTTCCGCCCAGGCACTATGGCCCAAAACAAAAATCGGCACATCCGCGCCCAGCCGCAAGCCTAACTGCATCAGCCGCTCACGGGAAAGCCCTAACTGCCATAAATCATTAAGCGCTACCAACGTCGTTGCCGCATCGGAACTCCCCCCGCCTAGACCGCCTCCCATAGGCAAGTGTTTTTCAATCTCGATGACAACCCCCCCCTCATAACCGGTTTCTTCTTTTAACAACTGAGCAGCCCTAAAAGTTAGATCATCACCCTTAGGAACCCCGGGGAGCGGTGTACGCAACGAAATCGCCGACTCATTTACTGGTCGAAACACCAACCAATCGCACAAATCAATGAATTGGAATACTGTTTGCAGCAAGTGATACCCATCTTCCCTCTGCCCCACAATTCTCAACATTAAATTCAATTTTGCGGGCGCAGGCCATCGTTTATACACCTCACTCATGCGTATTCCATTGATCTATGATTAGTTTTAATTTCACTTCCGGATTAGAAACATCGATTTTATAGGGCAACAGCCCTCGATCGGTTTTTTGCATCTTTCTATATCGAATCGTCCAGTTGTCCTGGATAAAACCATTACCAATATTTTCGAACGACTCATTCGGATCGGTCAAGCCTATCACCCAGTAGCGCAATGATCTTAATGGCACATAAAAACCCAGTTGTTCGGTTATAAATTCATCGGACCGATCATAATATCTAACCGCACCGTCGCCTCGATCGACGTCGACATAATCGTCGGCAATATTAATGCCCACCGCTCCCTGACCGAATGGCCCCGAAACTCGAATCATCTCTTCGCTATCCGCGCGCCGCCATTCTATAGCACCAGCCCACGAATCATGTCGAGCCGTTAACGACACACGCCCATCCAGACTCCATTCCCGCAATTGATACAACTCACCTCGACCAAGCTCCGAATAAGCCGCCAAATCTTTAATCGGTGAGGCCGAACACCCCGTTAAAACCGATAGAACCAATACCAGCCATCCATAGCGAGATTTTGTGTATTGATTTCTCATTCAGCATCAAGAATGCGCTGCTGAAAATCCAAAAGATATTCATCGTCCGGCGACATTTTTATCGTCTGCTCGAATAATTTCTTCGCTTCATCCCTGCGACCCAAGACCCATAAGACTTCCGCCAAATGCGCCGCAATTTCGTTTTCTTGCTGCTTGGAATAAGCCTTCTGCAAATATTCTAAAGCCTTTTCATAATTCCCCAGCTTAAATTGCAACCATCCATAGCTATCAATAATGACCGCCTCATCCGGCTGCAATTCCAGAGCCTTTTCAAGATACACCAGCGCCTCTTCGTAACGCTCGGTTCTATCCGCCAAGGTATAGCCCAATGCGTTCAAAGCACTCACATCATCGGGATACTGAGCCAGTATCCTTCTTAAATCTTGCTCCAGTACGTCTAGGCGATCAATACGCTCCGACACCAAAGCCCGAGTATATAACAATTCTTTTTGCTCGGGCATTTCTTCAATTGCCTTGCTCAACAAGTCGAAAGCCTTGATATATTGCTTTTGTTCGTTATAAAACTCCGCCTCTAACAACAGCGCTCGCATCTTTTCATCGGACGAACGCGCACGAAGCCGGCTTAATCGCTGGGACGCCTCTTCAAATTGCTTATCTTTAATCAGTAGCGATATTCCCGCAGCCGCAGCATCGAAACGTAGACTCCCCCTCGAGACCTTATCGAACCAAACCAGCGCCTCGCTATTTCTGCCATCCCGAACCGCAATTCTACCCAGGTAAAAACTTGCCTGATCACTCCATTCGGGATAAGGAATCAAACCCTTAAACAAGGACTCTGCCTTATCGTCTCGCTCCATCTGTAAATTAACCAACGCCAAAGAAAAACGCGATTCAAAATCCTCCGGTTCCTGATCAATGATATCCAGATACAACCTGCTAGCCTCATCATACTCGCTCAACTTAACCAGGACTTGGGCCAACAACTTCTTAATCTTCAAACTATCCTGATTTTGCTCCGATAAATCCGTGAGATAAACCCTTGCATTATCTAAATCTCCAGAAAAAGCCGCAATTTGCGCCCTAAATAACAAAGCCTTTTCCCAATCCGGTCGCAATTCAATGGCTTGATCAATTTTACGTTGCGCCAAAACATTGCTGTTTAACTGCATTGCCAACATGGCTTGAATAAAAAAAACAGTGGCTTCTTCCGGCCTTTGCTCGGCAAGATCTTCCAATACATCATATACGAAAGCGGTATTGCCTTTTTGACCCAACGCTCTAATTAACTCAACAAACGCATCTTCAAAACCTTCTGGGTCCATATCCAACAAAAAGAGAGCATGCTCGATAGCCGAAGGCTTTACTTCCTTTCTTAAGGCCGATAGCAAGGCTATTTTTCTTGCTGTTAAATTATCCGGCTCTTGTTTCAACCAAAGCACAACAGCCTCATCGCCTCGTTCGGTATCTTTAATGTAAAGAGCAATCTTCGCAGCACGCTCGGTCAACCTAACATCGTTAACCCGTTTTGCGGCCTCGAGATACCCTTCCAGAGCAACATCGTACTGTCCTCTTTGCCCGGCAATTTCAGCGGCCAGCAACATGTACATAATATCCGGCTCAATAGCGGTTATAGGCTCCGCTGATTCGACGCCTTGCTCGTCATGAGAACTTTGTGAATACTCGTCAAGCTCATCCATGGCTCGCCCTCTTTCCTGAGAGGAACCGCAACCACTAAGAAAAACAAGGGCTATTACGGCAATTAACTTATAATTCGACACACTCACATCCTTCATATTTTGCAATACAGTTTTGCAATAGATTAGCAGAAAAACATTTCAGTTCGGATAGTTGTTTTACTGCATTTGAATAAAACTTAATTATTTAATTAAAATATTAAAAAATTTGACTAAAAAAATAATTTTGGCAAACAATGGCGCGCCATAGAAAACTAACTTAGGATTTGACCATAAATAACATCTCTATTTCTTATGACAGGATCTTCAGGAGTCTGGGTCGAGCAGGTTTTTGCTCTCGCAACATGTGCTTTCACCCAGCACCTAAGCCCCATAGCCCATTGGCTTATGGCCAACTATCTTGGATAATTAAGGCGCTAGGCCTGTCAAGCGAGCAACCGAACCTATTAAAAACACATAGACCTGAAGTTGCTTGTCACGAAATTCTTATGACGAAACTTAAATCCGCTAAGTTCAATCGGTAATTTCACACACGCAAATCGATACAGCAACTTTAGACGATTTCAATAGCCTAATGGCCTGACTTACCAAGCTAAAAAACCACATTCGCTCCGAACTCTAAATTTAAAACGATGACACTTCTTGCCGTAGGGATAAATTACAACACCGCCCCCGTTTCTATCCGAGAAAGGCTAGCTTACCCTGCCGAAATATTGGATTCATCACTCAAAGATCTATGGCGTTTAAAGGATATATCCGAAGCCGCTATTCTATCGACCTGCAACCGAACGGAATTTTATTGCGAATCATCCAATGAAAATAAACACATTTTGATCGATTGGGTCGCTCAAACCCGTAACATCAAGCCTAACGATTTAACCCCCTATCTTTACACCTACAACGATAACCAGTTAATTCGGCATATGTTTCGAGTTGCATGCGGCTTGGACTCCATGGTCCTCGGCGAACCGCAAATATTAGGTCAAATGAAAGCCGCTTATCAAGCCGCTAATGAAGCGGGCACCTTGGGCAAATATTTAGGTAAGCTCTTTCAGCATACTTTTTCCGCGGCAAAAAAAGTCAGAACCGATACCGCCATAGGATCGAGCCCGGTTTCAGTAGCCTTCGCCGCCGTGCAACTGGCACAACAAATCTTCGACAAATTAAGCGAGCAAACCGCGATTCTAATCGGCGCGGGCGAAACCATCGAATTGACGGCACGGCATTTGGTCCAACATGGCATCGGACGCATCATCATCGCCAATCGAACCTATGATAAAGCGCACGCCTTGGCGACGCGCTTTAACGGTTATGCCATTGCGCTATCGGAATTACCGATGCACTTGGCCGAAGCCGATATCGTCGTTTCATCGACAGCAAGCTCACTGCCGATTTTAGGGAAGGGTCGAGTAGAAAGTGCCATCAAAAAACGCAAACACAAGCCAATGTTCATGGTCGACTTGGCAGTTCCGCGCGACATAGAATCAGAAGTCGAACAACTGAACGATGTCTATCTCTATACGGTCGACGACCTCAAAAACACGATCGACCAAAACATGGATAACCGGCGCAAAGCCGCCGAACAAGCGGAAGAAATCATCGATACTCAGGTCGAACATTTTCTTTCCTGGTTGCGTTCGCAAGGCGCGTTAACCACGATCAAAGACTACCGCATTCAGGCCGAGCAAATTCGCGACGACGCGTTACGCAAAACATTAAATCAATTACAAAGCGGCATTTCCGCCGAAGAAGCGCTGCAGAGACTCGCTCATACATTGACTAACAAGCTAATCCATACGCCCAGTGCGCAAATTCGGGAAGCCGGCACCAACGAAAGACACGACTTAATAGCGGCGGCCCGCGAAATTTTCAAATTGAACAACACACAATGAAGCCATCCATAGAACACAAATTAGCCAACTTAAGCGAACGTTTCGATGAAATCACCGCCTTATTGGCCGAGCCCGAAGTACAAGCCAATCAGAATAAATTCCGCTCATTGAGCCAAGAATACGCTCAAATCAACCCGATTGTCACATGCTATAAACGCTATCTCGATACCGCCGAAAATCTAGCCGGGGCGCAAGAAATGGCAAAAGACCCGGACCCGGATCTGCGCGAAATGGCCCACGAGGAAATACTCGCCGCCGAAAAACAACAAAAGGTCATTGAGCAAGAACTGCAGATTTTATTATTGCCGAGAGACCCTAACGACAACAGAAACATTTTCCTGGAAATCCGCGCCGGGACCGGCGGCGATGAAGCCGCGATATTTTCAGGCGATCTCGCGCGCATGTATCAGCGCTATGCCGAGAAAAAAGGCTGGAAGACCGAGATTATCAATGAAAACGAAGGCGAACATGGCGGCTATAAGGAAATTATCCTGCGTGTAACCGGCCAAGATGTCTATTCGCAACTCAAATTCGAATCGGGAGCGCATCGAGTACAACGCGTCCCGGAAACCGAGTCCCAGGGGCGCATCCATACTTCGGCTTGCACCGTTGCAGTCATGCCCGAAGTCGAGGAAGTCGATGCTATCGACATTAATCCCGCAGACCTTCGTATCGATACGTATCGCTCATCCGGCGCGGGCGGTCAACATGTCAACAAAACAGACTCGGCAATCCGCATCACTCATCTTCCGAGCGGCATCGTCGTCGAATGTCAGGACGAACGCTCACAACACAAAAACCGTGCCCGAGCGATGTCGTTATTGCAATCGCGCCTATTATCGGCCGAACAGGAAAAACATCAAGCCGAACAACAGGCGAATCGCAAACTTCAAGTCGGCAGCGGCGACCGCTCCGAGAGGATTCGCACCTACAATTACCCGCAGGGGCGCATGACCGACCACCGAATCAATCTGACGCTGTATAAACTTGACGAGATCATGGAAGGCGGACTCAATCATGTCATCGAGCCGTTAATTAACGAGCATCAAGCTGAACTATTGACACAACTGGGCGAAAATTAAACCGATGCCCACCGTTCAATCGGCATTGGCACACGCGGCCCAAAGTTTGAGTTTCGTTTCCGAATCGCCCTTGCTCGACGCCGAAATTCTGCTCTGCCTCGCGCTCGATAAAGACCGCTCTCATCTGCGCGCATGGCCGGATAAAAAGTTATTACCCGAACAAAACAGCCATTTAGAAGCGCTACTGCAAAAACGGCTTTCCGGCATGCCGATCGCATACATCACCGGCAACCGCGAATTCTGGTCGCGTGATTTCGAAGTTAACCGCGACGTGCTGATCCCAAGGCCCGACACCGAACTACTAATCGAACTGGCCTTGCAACGGATACCGGAACGGCAACCTTACCGACTGATCGATTTAGGAACCGGATCCGGTATCATAGCCATTACCCTGGCCGCCGAGCGCCCCGATAGCGAAGTCATTGCCACCGACTTCAGCACTAACGCGCTGACAATCGCCCGCCGAAATGCCCAGGGACACAATGTTCGGAACATCCAATTTTTGCAAAGCGATTGGTTTGGGGCGATAAGCGACTCGGCGCTGTTCAATCTTGTCGTCAGCAACCCGCCCTATATCGCGGATTACGACCCGCACTTAACCGAAGGCGATGTCAGATTCGAACCCATGGCCGCATTGATCGCGGACAATCATGGCTTGAGTGATATCGAGCGCATCGCGACCGCCGCCAGACGACATTTGCTTCCTCAAGGTCACTTATTGATCGAACACGGCTACAATCAACAAGATCAAGTCCAGGCTATCTTCAGCCAATTGAATTACCGTAATATCGTCACCTATCACGATCTTTCAGGTCAGCCTCGGGTCACTTATGGACAATCGTGTCCATAGCGATTAAATTTAGGAACGAGCATCGAGTAACTTCTTCAAATGCAGGAAGGGGGGTCGGCGGCTCGATTGACAGGTATCGGCGGCAAGGCAGATTTTTGCTCCTGCAAAATCTGCATTCATGCCATCCATGGCAATCAGATTCCGCCGTCAAGCCAACATGGATGTATTTACCCAGCACCTAAATTCCATAGCCCATTAGCCATGGTTAATTGTCTTGGATAATTTAGGTGCTGGGTTTACGGCATCCTGTCAAGCGAGTCACCGATCCTCCACAAAGCTTAATGTTTTGAGAAATTATTTTGTGCATATTCCTTAAATTATCTATACGCCAACAACTTAAACAATAATGCAAACTTCAGAAATTCATATTCCCCGAAAAATCACCAATCAACTGCTGCATCTCGCGCAATTGTCACCCGAAGCCGAGGTCTGCGGACTGATCGGAAGCCTGAACGGCATTCCGAACCATTGCTACCCGGTCGACAATAGCGCCGATCACCCTGAAAACCGGTTTTTATTGGATCCCAAACAGCAAATTGCTGCGATGGGACAAATGCGCGAAAATGGTGAGGAATTGTTCGCGATTTATCACTCTCACCCGACAGCGCCGGCATTTCCTTCAAAAATCGATTTGAAAATGGCAAACTATCCTGAAGCACTCAATTTGATCATTTCGCTTAATACGAAAGGCGTACTGGAAATGCGCGGCTTCCGGATCGCTGAACAAAAGGCTGAGGAAGTCCCGTTGATTTTGGGCTAATAGTTGGTTTTGAAGCAACAAAATCGTTCCTCAGTCATCGCCATCGTTACCAAGGCATAAGCCTTCATAAATATCGCCTATTTCGACAACACAATCGATCGATGCAAAAAAAACGGCCTGGCCTTGCTGAAACAGCAGCAAATCCCATTGTTCATCGCGCCGGTAACATTCGACACGCTGCGTATCCTGAGCGATCAACACATACTCTTCGAGACTGGTTAATTTCCGATAGTGATGAAATTTCTCGGAGCGATCGTAACGCTCGGTTGCGTCGGAGAGTATCTCGACGATCAATTTCGGCTGAGTGTTGAAATGCTCATGAGTATCGTCAGCCGAACAGGTAACATGCAGATCGGGATAGAAAAAATTATCGTCCGTTTCGGTTTGCACCCGGACCTTCATTTCGCCTGAATGAACTCGGCAAGGCGAACCGCGCAAATGTGCATGCACATGAGCGATCAGGTTCATTGCGATCGTGTCATGCGCACGCTTAACGCCGACCATCGCATAAACTTCTCCCCCGACATACTCATGCTTGATGTCACTGAGTAACTCGCCTTGCAAATAATCCTCTATGCTTATCTTCAGTTTTTCCGCAAATGCCATATAAACCGCGCCTATTCCGTTGGATGGGCCGGAATTCCGCCCATCCATAAACCTAAAAAGAGCTGTTGACATGTGTTGTAGACCGTTCGTGCTGAGCTAAGTCGAAGCATGAAGGGTCTACAACACTTTCACCGGCTTGGTGAGGCCTCAAACTACCGTTCACCCTTCGACAGGGCTCAGAGCGAACGGTAGTTTGAGGCTCTCAACTGCTCTTTTTAGGATAAATCTTACCTTTTCAACTTAGTTTTCAAAATCTTATTGACCTCTGCCGGATTCGCCTTACCCTGCATTTCCTTCATGACTTGGCCGACAAAAAAGCCGAAGACTTTATCCTTACCGCCGAGGTATTGTTCGACTTGACCAGGATTGTCGGCGATGATTTTATCGATGATCGCCTCGATCGCGCCGGTATCGGTGATTTGCTTTAAACCTTGGCTTTCGATGATTTGATCGGCCGTTTCTTGGCCTTGCCACATCGCCTCGAAGACTTGTTTTGCGATTTTTCCCGAAATCGTGTCATCGGCGATACGTTTCAACAAGCCCGCCAAACGCTCGGCATCGACAGGACATTGACCGACTTCTAACCCGGCCTTGTTCAGAGCGCCGAGCACGTCGCCGGTCACCCAATTTGTACAAATCTTCGCTTCGCCGCCGGACGCTTCGACCAATGCTTCGTAATAATCGGCTAATTGCCTCGACGAAGTCAGCGTAGCCGCACTCTCATCGTCCTGACCGTATTGCTCGATAAAACGCCGTTTCTTCGCATCGGGCAATTCCGGTAAAGTGGCGCGTACTTCGTCTTTGAAGGCTTCGGTAATCTCGACCGGCAATAAATCGGGGTCGGGAAAATAACGATAGTCGTTCGCCTCTTCTTTGCCTCGCATCGAGCGGGTTTCATCTTTGTTCGCGTCGTAAAGCCGCGTTTCCTGAACGACCTTGCCGCCGCCTTCGATCAGGTCGATCTGACGTTCGATTTCGTGATTAATCGCTTTCTCAACGAAGCGGAACGAGTTGATGTTTTTGATCTCGGCGCGCGTGCCGAATTCCGCTTGGCCTCTCGGACGCACCGAAACGTTTGCGTCGCAACGGAACGAACCTTCTTGCATGTTGCCGTCGCAGATTTCCAGATAGCGCACCAGTTCGTGCAGCTTGCGCATATAGGCGACCGCTTCTTTCGCCGAACGCATGTCGGGTTCCGAAACGATTTCCAGCAATGGCGTGCCGGCACGATTCAAATCGATGCCGGTTAGGCCGTGAAAATCCTCATGCAAGGATTTTCCGGCATCTTCCTCTAAATGCGCTCGCGTCACGCCGACGCGTTTCGTTGCCCCATCGACGTCGATATCCAGGTGCCCATTGCCGACGATCGGCAACTCGAACTGACTGATCTGATAACCTTTCGGCAGGTCCGGATAAAAATAATTTTTGCGCGCGAAGACCGAGTAAGGCGCGATTTCCGCTTCGATCGCGATACCGAATTTGACGGCCATGCGCACGGCCTCTTGATTCAACACCGGCAACACGCCGGGCAAGCCTAAATCGACCGCGCAAGCCTGTGTGTTCGGTTCGGCGCCGTAGGCTATCGATGCGCCTGAAAAAATTTTGGATTTTGTCGCGAGTTGTGCATGAATTTCCAACCCGATGACGACTTCCCATTGTGAATTCATTGCTAGTTCCTTATTGATTTATTCGGCAAAAACTTCGGCCAAATCGATTTTTAGTTCGGGAAAAAGATAGGGCTGTGCCGTTTCGTCGCCTGCATAGAGGGCGTGGAGCCGATAGGCTTCGCCATCCCGGTCCAACACAAATTGCTGCACGGCGCGTTCATACGGAAACACCAACCAGTATTCGCCGACGCCGCTTTCCTGATACAGATCGTATTTGAAGCGAAGCTCCTTCTTATTATTGCCCGGAGAAAGCACTTCGATGATCCAATCGGGCGCGCCGTCGCAGCCTTGTTCGGTCAATTTGTTTTTATCGCAAATCACGCACAAATCGGGCTGTACGACACTAAACACTTCGCGGTCGCTCAATTTCGATTTGCGGCGATCGTAAAGCTTGACGTCGAACGGGGCCGAGAAGACTTCGCAGCGTTTATCTGCCATATAATTAACGATCGGCTTGAAAAGATTGCGAGAAATCCGCTGATGCTTGACATTCGGCGCCGGCGACATCGTAAAGATCTTGCCCTTGATCAACTCGACCGTTTGATCCAAACTCCACGTCAAATAATCGGCGTAGCTGTAACTCCCGTTCATATCCAATTGCGACAATTCGGTAACCTTGGCCATATCCAACCTCTTATTCGAACCCTTTCGGCACCTGTTTGTGCCAGTCAGTATTCATCTGATAGCGATGAGCTACATTCAACAACCGGTCCTCGGCAAAATAATTCCCGATGATTTGCAAACCAACCGGTTTATTGTCAACGAAACCGGCCGGAATCGACATGGCCGGAAGACCTGCCAGATTGACCGCGATTGTATAAATATCGGACAAATACATTTGAATCGGGTCGCCGGTTTTTTCGCCGAGACCGAACGCCACCGTCGGCGACACCGGCCCCATCAACACATCAACCTCGGCCAATGCGCTTTTGAAATCATCAGTGATCAAACGCCTGACTTTTTGAGCTTTTAAATAATAGGCATCGTAATAACCGGCCGACAAGGCATAGGTTCCGATCAAGATACGGCGCTTAACTTCCTTGCCGAATGCTTCGCCGCGCGAGCGCGTATACAAATCGGCCAAATCGGCAGGATTCTCACAGCGGTAGCCGAACCGGACACCGTCGAAACGCGAAAGATTCGCTGAACATTCAGCTGGCGCGATCACATAATAAGCCGGAATCGCATGTTTCAGATTCGGCATCGAGACTTCTTTAACCTCGGCACCCAATTTGCGATATTCATTGACGGCTGTTTCGATGACTGCCGCGATTTCGCCGTTCAACCCTTCGCCGAAAAATTCTTTCGGCAGACCGATTTTCAAACCGCTTAACGGCTGATTCAGCCCGGCCGAATAATCGGGAACCGGCATATTGACGCTAGTCGAATCCTTTTCGTCGAAACCGGCCATCGCTTGCAGCATGATCGCCGCATCCTCGGCAGTACGCGTCATCGGACCGCCTTGATCGAGGCTTGAGGCATAGGCAATCATGCCATATCGGGAAACGCGCCCGTAAGTCGGCTTCAAACCGGTAATACCGCAAAAAGCCGCCGGTTGACGTATCGAACCGCCGGTATCCGAACCTGTCGCGCCTGCCGTGAGTCCTGCGGCAACCGCCGCGGCCGACCCGCCCGAAGAACCGCCCGGAACGCACGAAACATTCCAAGGATTTTGTACCGAACCATAAAAACTGGTTTCGTTCGACGAGCCCATTGCAAATTCGTCCATGTTCGATTTACCGAGCATCACTGCTCCGGCTGCATTGAGTTTTTCGACGACAGTTGCATTGTACGGCGAGATGAAATTATCGAGCATCTTCGAACCGCAAGACGTTTTAACACCATCGGTACAGAAAATGTCTTTTTGCGCAACCGGTATTCCGGTTAATAAATCGGCCGTTCCTGCCGCCAACCGTTTATCCGCGACTTCGGCTTGGGCAAGCGCCTGCTCGGCGGTCACGGTAATATATGCATTGAGGGCCGAAAACTGCCGAATCCGCTCTAAATAGTCTTGCGTCAACTCCACGCTGGAAAATTCGCCGGCTCGCAAGCCTCTGGCTAGTTCGGCGATGGTTTTATTATTCATAGCCTTTCCCCATCCTTCATTCGATCACCTTAGGGACTAAATACAATCCCGCTTCGACTTGAGGTGCAATCGCTTGAAATTTTTCTCTCATATTCGTTTCGGTTACCCGATCCGGTCTCAACCTCTGGCCTTGCTCCATCGGATGCGCCATGGGAGCAACTCCCTCGGTATTTAATTGGCTCATTTGCGTAACCAAATCGAGTATCCCCGATAAATCATGCGCATAAGTGTCGACATCTTGAGTATCGACGCCCAACCTTGCTAAATGCGCGATTTTATTTACATCATCGGTCGTTAAAGACATTTTACAACTCCATTAATCATCAATCCGAAAACATGACTGTTCGCAGCTCAAAATTCGTGCATTTCATAACTTTTTGGAAACATCTTAAGGATTTGGTCGAAAATAACCTCCCTATATTTATGGAGGATTCGGTTGCTCGATTGGCAGGCGTCGGCGGCGGCAGGGCAGATTTTTGCTCCTCGGCAATTGCTCCTGCATTGCCCTAATACACGCCATCCATGGCAATCAGTAACCGCCACAAGCCTAATCTGACGTATTTACCCAGCACCTAATCCCATAGCTCATGATTAATTGTCTTGGATAATTTAGGTGCAGGGTCTGTCAATCGAGTTACCGAACCCTCAACAAAGCTCATAGCTGCAGGAGGTTATTTATCACGAAATCCTAAGGCGTATCCGTATCTGGTTTACCTAATAAATCCGATTTACCAATTCTCGCGAATCCGGCGGCATTGCACGACCGTTATTTCCATGCCCAATTATAGTCCCTATGACCCCGCCCTTGCCGGAAAAAGGCGTTTAATTGCAGTGCGGCAACAAGCGAATATTGAAACGGAATTTTAAATTGCGTTAAGTATAATACTTTATATCTTGCTCAATTACCCGCTTGATTGATAAAGTAATACAATTTATTCGCTCAGGATACAGGTTAATAAATGTTCAAACGAATACGCGGCCTTTTTTCCAACGATCTCTCGATAGATTTAGGAACCGCCAACACTTTGATTTACGTTCCAGGAAAAGGAATCGTATTAAACGAGCCCTCGGTTGTGGCCATCAAGGAAGACAAAATTCGCGGAGCTAAAACTATCGCGGCGGTAGGTATGGAAGCAAAAATGATGCTTGGCCGAACCCCCGGCAACATCACCGCGATTCGTCCTTTAAAAGATGGAGTGATTGCCGATTTCGCAGTTACTGAACGCATGCTGCGGTATTTCATCGAAAAGGTTCACGAAAATAAACTGCTACGTCCCAGCCCTCGTATCCTGATTTGCGTCCCATGCGGCTCCACCCAAGTAGAACGCCGAGCGATTCGAGAGTCCGCCTCGATGGCCGGCGCCCGTGAAGTTTATTTGATCGAGGAACCCATGTCGGCTGCGGTCGGAGCAGGACTCCCCGTCGATGAAGCCCAAGGTTCGATGGTGCTCGATATAGGCGGAGGCACATCGGAAGTCGCCGTCATCTCATTGAACGGTATTGTCTATTCGGCATCGGTACGAATCGGAGGCGATCGTTTCGATGAGGCAATCATCAATTATGTCCGCCGTAATTACGGCACACTGATAGGCGAGGCTACAGCCGAACGAATCAAACATGAAATTGGGGCGGCTTACCCGGGTAGCGAAGTCAAAGAAATTGAAGTTAAAGGGCGCAATCTCGCCGAAGGCGTACCTCGCAGCTTTTCATTAAACAGTAATGAAATTCTAGAAGCACTTCAAGACCCTTTGTCCGGCATAGTCGGTTCTGTTAAAGTCGCACTGGAACAGACTCCGCCGGAACTCGGCGCCGATGTTGCGAACCGAGGTATCGTTCTGACCGGCGGCGGCGCGCTGCTCAAAGATATCGATCGTTTGATCGCAGAAGAAACCGGACTACCGGTTTATATCGCCGACGACCCTCTAACCTGCGTGGCTCGAGGCGGTGGAATCGTTTTGGAAATGCTGGATAAAAAAGGCCCTAGCGCATTTTCGCTAGAATAACTTCAACCGTAAAACAATACTCGCCACGCCGATTTATTCGGCAGAATCGAAGCTTTGAATAGCTTAGGATTTGGTCGTAAATAACTTCCTTATTTTATGGAGGGTTCGGCTGCTCGATTGGCAGGCCCAACGAGTTACCGAAACCTCAACACAGCTCATAGTTACAGGGCGTTATAATCACGAAATCCTTACTAAATCAATTTCCACGGATAGAATGTCGATTCGAATGATACACAATCGAACTATCCAAATAATATTCTGTCCGTTATGGGATACATATCGCGCGACCATGCTTGTAGCGTTTATGGCAATGCCACCGACTAAAAGAGCTCGTCAGAAACTCGCAAACATGACCGCACGAAATATCTTTACCTATACGGTTCATTTTCGAGGTAATCGTTATTAATCCTTTATTTGCCACCGGCCCTTCGATTAATACGCGACTGCTGGTGGCGATAGTGGCCTCAATCGCACTTCTGGTCGCTGAACGCAAAAGCTCGCAACTGGACAAACTTCGCAGCGTACTATCAATGATTACCTATCCGATTCAATCGATTACGGACTGGCCTCTACATCACTCAAAAGAAACCGTAGAATCGATAAAATCACTTTATAGTCTAAAAGAAGAAAATGAACGACTAAGCCAAGAACAATTGATTTACAAATCCCAATTGCTTAAATATGAAGCCCTGGAGAAGGAAAATATCCGGTTAAGGGCATTACTGGAAAAATCCTTTAAACTGGGCGAACAGGTACTGGTGGCCGAGTTATTATCCGTCAACCTAGCACCCTTCGAACATGTCGTCGTCGTCGATAAAGGAACGCGGTTCGGCGTGCATGCTCAGCAAGCGGTTTTGGATGCATATGGCGTGGTCGGCCAAGTATACCGCGCGCTTCCGCTTAACTCCGAGATCATGTTAATTACCGATCCCGGCCATGCAATTCCAGTACAGATCAATCGCAACGGCTTACGTACAATCGCAGTCGGCAGCGGGCGAATCAATAGGCTAATATTGCCTTATTTAGCCAACAACGCCGACATCAAGGAAGGCGACCTACTGATTAGTTCAGGCCTAGGCGGCATCTTTCCGCAAGGCTATCCGGTTGCTGTCGTAGAAAAAATAATCCTCCAGCCTAACAAACCTTTCGCCGAAATATACGCAACACCTAAGGCACAATTAAATCGAAGCCGGGAATTGTTAATCGTATGGAAAAGCGAAGCGCCTATCCCGCTGGAAACTCAAGAAACAGATCAAGCGGACGAAAACCATGCCGAAGAATAATGCTTTCGGCTACGGCCGTTATTTCCTCTCGATTATTTTTGCCATGTGCCTGAATATCGCCGCCTGGCCTCAACCCATGGCGCAATTCAATCCCAATTGGATATTACTCGTGGTTATTTACTGGGTACTGGCCGCACCCGAACGAGTCGGCATATTTAGCGCTTGGACCATCGGCTTACTGACTGACGTATTAACCGGTAGAATGCTGGGCTTGAATGCGCTCACCAACTCGCTGGTAGCCTTTCTGTGCTTGAGGCTACACAAGCGACTCAGACAATACCCGATTCTGCAACAAGGCCTATTTATCTTTTTTTGCCTACTCGTATCTCAATTTTTGATATTCTGGATCACTGATAGCCAAACTATCGCACGCGCCTCTTACACTTTTTGGTTACCCGTATTAACCGGCACCTTTTTCTGGCCCTTAGTCTTTTTTTCTTTGCGTGCAATACGACTCTACCGACGCATTCGTTGAATCGTTTGTCTCATGCCTCGCACCTACACCATAAAAAACCCGGCGGAGGAAAACCGCATTTTTACGGGACGCGCGATTGTCGCGATGATCTTCATTCTCCTTCTATCGACCGGCTTAATCGTTCGCTTGGTTTATTTGCAGATTGTCGGCCACGAACATTACGCGACCTTAGCTAAAAACAACCATATTAAAATATCGCCGCTGCCACCGACCCGCGGCATCATCTTCGACCGAAAAGGTAGAGTGTTGGCCGATAATGTTCCAACATACAGCCTTGAGCTGATACCCGAACAAATCAAAGATCTCGACGACACACTCGCTCGATTACAAGAATTATTGGACATTCCCGAAGATAAAATCGAGCAGTACCAAAAATTGCGCAAACGCGAAAAACGCTTTACCAGCACACCGCTATTGTTGCGCATGTCCGAGGAAGAAATCGCCAAATTCGCTGCAGTTAGACCTTATTTTCCGGGTGTCGATATTCATGCTCGCCTGGTCAGGCACTATCCCTACGACATTCTAACCTCGCATGTTATCGGTTATGTTGGGCGTATCAACGAAAATGAATTAAAAAGGCTTCCGGTTTCTGAATATCGCGGCACACACCATGTCGGCAAAGTTGGGATCGAGTTAGCTTATGAGACCGAACTACACGGCAAAGCCGGCTATGCCGAAATAGAAACCAACGCGCAATCCCGAGCGATAAGCACTTTAAAAACAGTCGACCCTACTGCGGGCTCGAACCTACACCTAACCCTCGATATCGATCTACAAAAGACCGCTTATGATGCTCTCGATATTTATAACGGGGCGGTCGTGGCGATCGAGATAAAAACCGGTGGCGTCTTGGTTTTTACCAGTCGCCCCGGCTTCGATCCGAATCCGTTCGTCTACGGCATCGACACTAAATCATATAAAGAACTACAAACCTCGGATGCTCAACCGATGTTTAATCGGGCACTCCGAGGGCAATACCCGCCCGGCTCAACGATCAAGCCTTTCATGGCCTTGGCCGGGCTTGAATATCAAGTGACTCACCCAGGCCAAAAAACTTATTGCCCCGGTTATTTTCAACTTCCCAATGTCAAACATAAATACCGAGATTGGAAAAGAGGAGGCCATGGTACGGTGGATCTGAATCTCGCAATCGTTCAGTCTTGCGATGTTTACTTTTACAGCCTGGCTTTATCGCTCGGCATCGACAACATCCACCGTTTTTTCACGAAGTTCGGCTTCGGAGAAAAATCCGGCATCGATCTAGTCGGCGAACTATCAGGCCTACAACCCTCTAAACAATGGAAGCGCAAAGCCCGTAATCAATCCTGGTATCCCGGCGAAACGGTTATTACCGGCATCGGCCAAGGTTATACTCAGGTCACGCCGCTGCAATTAGCTCGAGCTACTGCTACGCTGGCTAATAAAGGCAAGGTCGTCCATCCGCACTTAGTGGGCTCGTTTACCGAGAACGGTATTCTGAAACCCGCGGAAGCCAAACCGGAAACCACCCTCGCGCTAAATCCTAGGAATATCGACGCGGTCGTCTCTGCCATGATCAATGTCGTACATAGCGCTAGGGGGACGGCTAGGAGCATCAGCCGGGGCATCGATTATCAAATTGCCGGCAAAACCGGCACGGCCCAGGTCTTTACCGTCAAACAAGAAAAGCGCTATAACGAAAACGAAATCGCTTTTAAACTACGCGATCATGCTTTATTCATGGCATTTGCGCCGGCTCACGACCCACAAATCGCTGTTGCCGTCATAGCCGAGAACGGCGGCCATGGCGGTTCTGTTGCGGCTCCGATAGCCGGAAAAATCATTCGTCAATATTTACAGGAACCCAGCGATGAAGACCGAAACACGCAGTGAACAATTCGTACCGCACTCGCTCCTCGGCAATCTATTGAGAAAACTGCATATCGACATTCCCTTGCTGATATGTTTGCTGCTAGTTCTTAGCCTAAGCTTTCTGATTTTGTATAGTGCTAGCGGGCAAGATACCGACATCTTGATCCGTCAGGCCACCCGCATGCTGATTGCCTTTGTCCTGATGATCGTACTTGCCCATATTAATCCTTATCAATTTAAACGCTATTCGACGATTCTATACGGAATCGGCGTAACTTTGCTGGTTGCCGTGCTGATCATGGGGCAAATCGGTAAAGGCGCGCAGCGTTGGCTCGATTTAGGGTTCTTTCGCTTTCAGCCCTCGGAAATGCTCAAAATTACCGCACCGATGATGATTGCCTGGTATTTATCGGAAAACACTTTGCCCCCGAAGTGGAAGCAGATGGGTATCGCCGGCTTGCTACTCCTGCTACCGGCGCTACTGATTGCAAAGCAACCCGATCTCGGCACCTCGATATTGGTGTTCAGCTCGGGAGCCGCGGTCATTTTTTTTGCCGGACTATCATGGCGATTCATCATCAGTATCGGCGCTATTATTGCCTCGTTGACTCCTATTATTTGGCATTTTATGCGCGACTATCAACGCGCCCGGGTTTTGACCTTTATCGACCCGGAAGCAGACCCGCTCGGGCGCGGTTATCATATCATCCAATCGAAAATAGCCATCGGCTCCGGCGGCATCTTCGGCAAGGGCTGGCAAGGCAGCACCCAGGCCCAACTCGATTTTCTGCCAGAAAGCTCAACCGACTTTATATTCGCTGTATTTGCCGAAGAATTCGGTCTCTCCGGTTGCCTTGTGTTAATCGCGCTCTACATTGTTATTATTAGTCGTTGCCTGTATATTTCAATACAAGCGCAAGACAGTTACAGCCGCTTATTGGCGGGAAGTCTCAGCTTTACCTTTTTTGTCTATGTCTTTGTTAACATAGGCATGGTCATCGGCATCCTTCCGGTTGTCGGTGTTCCGTTACCGCTGATCAGCTACGGCGGAACCTCGATGGTTACCTTGCTCGCAGGATTCGGCATCCTGATGTCCATCCACACCCACAAAAAATTCTTACCGACTTAACGATGAAGCAAACCTCAATAGCCACTTTAATGCTTTGCGGAGCCCTGATACTGAGCTCCTCCTCCCCTTCTTCGGCGCAAGCGACCGCGCCGGTCTCGCAGTCCGAAACATTGCCCGAAAACATGTCGGCATTCATACGTACGATGACGGCTAAGCACGGCTTCGACAAAAACAAACTGAATACATTATTCCGGTCGGTCGAATTGCAACCGCGCATCATCGAGGCCATCACACGTCCTGCCGAAGCGATGCCCTGGTACAAATACCGGAAAATATTCATGACCGAAGCGCGCATCGAAGGCGGCGTTAAATTTATGCAAGATAATGCCGCGGCCTTGGCCGTTACACAACAAAAATACGGCGTCCCGCCCGAAATCATCACGGCGATCATCGGCGTCGAGACTTCCTACGGTAAAAATACCGGCAGTTACCGGGTCATCGATGCCTTGTCGACATTGGCTTTCAACTACCCGAAACGGAGCCCGTTTTTCACCAGCGAGCTTGAAAACTTTTTATTGCTATGCCGCGAGGAACACATCGATCCGTTACAACCGACCGGATCTTATGCCGGAGCAATGGGTATCCCGCAATTTATGCCAAGCAGTTTTCGCAGCTATGCAGCCGATTTTGAAGGAGACTATCACCGCGACATCTGGAACAATTCGGCCGATGCCATTGCCAGCGTCGGCAATTATTTTTACAAACATCACTGGCAACGCGGACAACCGGTGACTTTTCAAGCGGCCGCGCAGGGCAACGCTTACCGCAAAGCTCTTGGGGGAGATCTGAAACCGGACCGTACTATAGCCCAACTTAGGGCTTTAAATGTCGAATCGATAGAAACTGCGAGCTCCGACCGAAAAGCCAAACTCCTTGCTTTCGAACTGGAGCAAGGAGAAGAGCTTTGGCTAGGCTTGGACAACTTCTACGTCATTACCCGTTACAATCATAGCCCTCTCTATGCCATGGCGGTTTATCAGCTCAGCCGCGCGATTGCCGAACATTCGGAAACTCCCAAGATAAGCGCCGGCCTACCGAACAACCCAACCGTTGTCCCTCCCCTCCCGGAAAGCGGTCAACAGGCCGTCATCTATATCCAACTAGGTGCTTTCGGTAATGAAGCCAATGCTCAAGCTTTACGCAAAAAAATCGCCGAACATAGCCTCCTTCCGCTACCCAAAATTAAACCCGTCACTCAAAACGGAACGACGCTTCACAAAGTGCAAATCGGCCCGTTAAAATCCGCCGAAGATGCCGAACGGTTGAACGCCAAACTGAATGAAATCGGCATCAATCAGACACGGTATATCGTCGAAAGCATCGGAAATTAACCAATCACTGTTACAATATGACCTTCTGTTTTTGTATGCTCACACCGCGAATAATGACCTCCTCAAAAGTTTACCTCAGCCTGATTGTTTATCTATTTTTTAGCTTATTGCAAACGGCAAACGCGGCTTCCGATAAGACCGATCCAATCATGATTCCTTCGCCGCCGAGTATCGCCGCGAGCAGTTATATTTTGCTTGATGCCGATAGCGGCAAAGTGCTGGGCGAGAACAATGCCGACGTCAAACTCCCCCCCGCCAGTCTGACCAAAATCATGGCCGTTTATGTCGTCTTCACCGAATTGAGTAAAGGCCATCTGAGCCTGAACGAAAATGTCACGGTCAGTCAAAAGGCCTGGCGCACCCCGGGCTCGCGTATGTTTATCGAAGTCAACAAACAAGTCACGGTCCAAGAGTTGCTCAAAGGTATCATTATCCAATCGGGGAATGACGCGAGCGTCGCACTAGCTGAACATGTCGCCGGAGACGAAGCCACTTTCGCCGAAATGATGAACCAACAAGCCGCCATACTCGGCATGAAAAACAGCCATTTCGTCAATAGCATGGGACTGCCCGACGACGACCATTACACGACCGCGCAAGATTTAGCCATTTTAACTCGCGCAATGATCCGCGAATTTCCGGATTATTATGCGTGGTTTTCGGAAAAAGAATACACCTACAATAAAATCACGCAACGTAATCGCAATAAACTTCTTTGGCGCGACCCAAGCGTCGACGGCGTCAAAACGGGCCATACCGAAGCGGCCGGTTACTGTTTAGTCGCATCGGCAGTTCGCGACGGCATGCGCCTGATTTCAGTCGTCATGGGAACCGGCAGCGAACGCGCTCGTGCCAATGAAAACCAGTCCTTGTTGAATTACGGTTTCCGCTTCTATGAAACTCATCGACTGTACAAAGGCAATGAAGCCTTGACCGAGACCCGCATCTGGAAAGGCGCAGATAAAAACTTGGCTTTAGGTCTGGCCGAAGACCTTTATGTCACGATTCCACGCCGCCATTACGAAGACTTGAAGGCTGTCATTAATTTTGAACAAAAAATCATCGCACCGGTCAACCAAGGCGACAATTTAGGCACCGTCAGTGTGACGCTGGCCGGCGAACCATTAATGGAAAAGAAGCTAATCGCACTAACTACCGTAGAAAAAGGCAACTTAGTGCGCAAACTTTACGACACTGTTCTCATGCTGGTGAAATAAAAAATGAGTGATAACCCGACAGTTTATTTAAACGGCCAGTATCTTCCGCTCGATCAAGCCAAAATCTCAGTGCTTGACCGCGGCTTTTTATTCGGTGACGGCATTTACGAAGTCATTCCCGCTTATGCCGGGCGCTTATTCCGCCTGCCGGAACACATCGACCGTCTCGAAGCCAGCCTGAAAAGCATTCGCCTAATTAGCCCTCACAGCCGCGAGCAATGGGCCGGTATTCTAGAGCCGCTGCTCGAACCGGGACAGGATCAATACATTTATCTGCAAATCACACGCGGCGTAGCACCGAAACGTGACCATGCATTCCCCGAGCATATCGAGCCAACCGTATTCGCCATGTGTTCGCCGATTGTGCCCTTAAGCGACCGCGACAGTGGTGTCAAAGCCATCACGCTTGACGACACCCGCTGGGCATTATGTCATATCAAGGCGATTACCTTATTAGCCAACATTTTGCTTAGACAAAAAGCGGTCGACCAAGGCTGTACCGAAGCGGTACTGGTCAAGGACGGCTACGTGACCGAAGGCGCGGCCAGCAATATTTTCGCGGTCCTCGACGGCATTCTAGTGACGCCACCGAAAGGCGAAGAAATTTTGCCCGGCATCACCCGCGATGTCATCCTGGAACTGGCTAAAACCAACGACATTCCCTATAGCGAAGATATTATTTCGCTCGAAGCCTTGAAAACCGCCGACGAAATCTGGCTTACCAGTTCGACTCGCGAAATCATTCCAGTCGTCGAACTCGACTCCCAACCTGTCTCGGACGGTAAACCGGGACCGGTTTGGCAAAAAATGCATCAACTTTATCAAGCGTTCAAGAAAGCCCAGTCATGAGTGACCAAGAAGATATACTGAAATTCCCCTGCCGCTTTCCAATTAAAGCGATGGGCATGAACAGCATTGAATTAGATATTCATGTCGTCGAAATTATTCGGCGCCATGTCAACGACCTTCACGAAGGCGCAGTCACATCGCGCCCCAGTAAAGGAGGAAAGTACACTTCAGTCACAGTCACCATCATCGCGACCAGCAAACAACAACTAGATGCGATTTATCAAGATTTAACGGACTCGCCGCTCGTATTGATGGCTTTATAGTGACAAACGGATAACGCTTTCCAATGAAGACTTTCCATGAAATACCGTTGACGGCAATGATAACGAAGAATATCGGCGATAATATGCCCTATCTGAATAATCTGCATCCCATTGCATAAGATAACACGATGACACTGGCGATCCGCAACCTCGGCCTGCAACCCTACGAAGGGGTTTGGCGCGACATGCAAACGTTCACGCAGCAACGCGATACCCATACTCCGGACGAACTGTGGATCGTCGAGCATCCGCCGGTTTATACGCTCGGTTTGAACGGCAAACGCGAACACCTCTTGCAAGCCAGCGATATTCCCGTCGTACAAACCGATCGAGGCGGCCAGATTACCTACCACGGCCCGGGACAACTGGTACTATATACATTACTGGACATCAAGCGCTTGAACCTGGGTATCCGAGCAATGGTCACGACGCTCGAGCAAGCAATCATAGAAACGCTGGCCCAATACGGCATTCGAGCATCATCGCAAGCCGACAAACCCGGCGTTTATGTCGCGGACAAAAAAATCGGATCGATCGGATTACGGGTAAAAAAAAACTGCAGCTATCACGGACTGAGCTTGAATAACCACATGGACTTAAGACCGTTCGACCGAATCAACACTTGCGGCTACGCCGACATGCAAGTCACGCAATTAGCCGACTTCGGCATCGAAATCGAAACTAGCGAACTGGCCGTACCGGTCGCTCACGCCATCACTCAGGCAATACCACGATGACTTTACAAGCCCCCTCACGAAACACGCCGGAGTCGCATCAACGCAATTCCGTCAAACTCTCTCGAATCCCAGTCAAAGTCGAACCGGCTGCGGAACCGCTTCGCAAGCCTGATTGGATACGCATTAAAGTCTCGGCGAACGACGAAATCAACCGCATCAAAAAACTATTGCGCGAAAACAATCTGCACACGGTTTGCGAAGAAGCCGCTTGCCCTAACCTCGGCGAATGTTTCAGCCACGGCACCGCGACTTTCATGATCATGGGCGACCTCTGCACCCGTCGCTGCCCCTTCTGCGACGTTGCGCACGGAAAACCAAAACCGCTCGATCAAAACGAACCGCTACATTTGGCGCAGACGATCAAGGCAATGAAGCTGAAGTATGTCGTGATTACCTCGGTCGACCGCGACGATTTGCGAGACGGCGGCGCAGGCCATTTCGCCGATTGTATCGCCGCAATTCGGCAAGAAACGCCGACCACCAAAGTTGAAATACTGGTTCCCGATTTTCGCGGTCGCCTCGACAAGGCCGTCGACATACTGAGCCGAGAGCCTTGCGATGTATTCAATCATAACCTGGAAACCGTTCCGAGATTGTACCGAGAAGCAAGACCGGGCGCCGATTACCAAGGCTCGCTCGATCTGCTCAAACGTTATCATGAAATCTGCCCGGAAACACCGACCAAGTCCGGTATAATGCTGGGCCTCGGTGAAACGCACGACGAAGTCGTCGAGGTTATGAACGATTTAATCGCTCACGGCTGTTCAATGTTGACATTGGGCCAATACCTACCGCCAAGCAAGGATCATTTGCCGGTCAAGCGCTATTGGACGCCCGAGGAATTCGACGAACTGGCCGAAACGGCTCACGCGCTCGGCTTCAAACAAGTCGCCAGCGCGCCGCTAGTCCGCTCGTCCTACCACGCCGATCTGCAAGCCAAAGCGGTGGTATCGACAGATTAACAATAAAACCCATCGACCGGAAGTTGTCGATGGGTTTCACTCTGTTCAGCCAATCCTACGCTAAGACCAAAACCCGTTCGTTGGAAACTAACCGAATCTTAACCAATCCATTCACTTTTTACGATTCACTATTCACCAAAATATGGACATCACTCAACGCATCGCCGAAGAATTAGCCGTCAGCCCGAAACAAGTCAATGCCGCGATTTCGTTATTGGACGAAGGCGCGACCGTACCTTTCATCGCTCGTTACCGCAAGGAGATCACCGGCGGCCTTGACGACACGCAACTGCGTAACCTGGAAGAACGCCTGATTTATTTACGCGAGTTGAACGACCGGCGCGAAACCATTCTCGAAAGCATCAAATCGCAAGGCAAACTGACGCCCGATTTGGAAAAATCCATCCTCGATGCCGACACCAAAACGCTGCTCGAAGATCTCTATCTACCGTACAAACCGAAACGCCGCACCAAAGCTCAGATTGCGCGCGAAGCCGGCCTCGAACCCTTGGCTGATGCGATACTGGACGACCGCAGCCTCATCCCGAACGAAGCCGCGCTTAGCTATATCGATCAAGATAAAGGCGTTCCCGATACCGCCGCCGCACTAGACGGCGCACGCCAAATCATCATGGAACGCATTTCCGAAGACGTCGAACTACTCACCGAATTGCGCGAACGCATCTGGCAAAAAGGCATCATTCACTCGGCCGTCGTAACCGGCAAAGAGCAGGAAGCCGCTAAATTCAAGGACTACTTCGATTATCAGGAAGCCATCAACAAGATTCCGTCGCATCGAGCGTTGGCACTCTTCAGAGGCCGCAACGAAGTCTTGCTCAGCATCACATTGAAACCCGCTCAAGAAGACCAGGACGAACATCGTTTATGCGAACAATTCGTCGCGAAATGTTTGAATATCACCGACACATCCAAACCGGCCGATGCCTGGCTCGCGGAGACTGCACGCTTCGCTTGGAAAATCAAATTATTCACACGCATCGACTTGGACTTGAAACTGCGTCTTCGCGAAGCCGCAGAACTTGAAGCGATCAGGGTATTCGCAAGCAACTTGCGGGATTTATTACTCGCCGCACCGGCCGGCCCAAAGGCGACGATGGGCCTCGACCCTGGCATCCGAACCGGCGTCAAGGTCGCGATCGTCGACCCAACCGGAAAGTTGCTCGCAACCGAAACAATCTATCCACTTCAACCTCGCAATCAATGGGATCAGTCTATCGACACATTAGCCCGACTGATAGCGCAACATCGAGTCGATTTAGTCAGCATCGGCAACGGCACCGGCTCGCGCGAGACCGATCAACTGGTCGGCGATCTGATCAAGCGCCATCCGGAACTGAAAGTCACCAAACTGACTGTTTCGGAAGCCGGCGCATCGGTTTATTCGGCATCGGAACTAGCCGCGAAAGAATTTCCCGATCTCGACGTCTCGCTCAGAGGCGCGGTCTCGATTGCGCGACGTCTGCAAGACCCGCTCGCCGAACTGGTCAAGATCGATCCGAAATCGATCGGCGTCGGCCAATATCAGCACGATGTCAATCAAGCGCAACTGGCCCGCATGCTCGACACCGTCGTCGAGGATTGCGTGAACGCGGTCGGTGTCGACGTCAATACCGCATCGGTCGCATTGCTCAAGCAGGTATCCGGCTTATCGGCCAGCGTCAGTGAGAATATCGTCGCGTTCCGCGATCAAAACGGGCCGTTCAAAAACCGCAAGCAATTGAAGAAGGTTCCGCGCCTCGGAGACAAAGCCTTCGAACAGGCGGCCGGTTTCTTACGCGTAATGAACGGCGACAATCCGCTCGACGCTTCCGCCGTGCATCCCGAAGCCTATCCTGTCGTCGAAGCTATCATTGGCGACACCGGCAAATCGGTCCGCGACCTGATTGGTCAAAGCGCTTATCTTCGCTCACTGAACCCGGCCAACTACATCGACGAAACCTTCGGTCTGCCGACCGTAACCGATATTTTGCAAGAACTCGAAAAACCGGGGCGCGACCCGCGCCCCGAATTCAAGAGCGTGCAATACAAGGAAGGTGTCGAAAAAATCACCGACCTGAAACCTGGAATGATGCTCGAAGGTGTCGTCACCAATGTCGCAAACTTTGGTGCTTTTGTCGATATCGGCGTACACCAGGACGGTCTGGTGCATATTTCGCATTTGGCCGATGTCTTCGTCAAAGACCCTCGCGATATAGTGAAAACAGGCGACATGGTCAAGGTCAAAGTATTAGAAATCGATGTGCCCAGACAACGCATTTCGCTGACCATGAAAAAGGAAGAATCCAACGCTGAAATAAAGCCGGTCTCATCGTCTCGCAAACCCGCCAAACAACCCCAGCAAGCACCGAGGCCTAAAGGCGCGATGGCCGATGCATTAGCCAAAGCGTTGAAAAAATAAACTTTAAATCCTCTGCTATACTGAAGCGAAAAATTAAATCAACCGGCAGGACTTGCTATGACATCATCTAATCGCACCATGATCCCAGTGCTACTGGTCAGTTTTTTGGGAGCCTTCGCGCCAGAGTCTCAGGCTCAAAACACCCATCCCCGCGTTTGCGGCAGCTATGGCGAAATAGTCGGCCATAAAGCGCTTAATGCTTTCGGTAACCTGGGTGGCTCGGTACTTGAATTACCGAAGAATGTCATCAATACATCGAATCAAAGCAACGTTTTTTACGGCTTCACCGGAGGCCTTTTTAAAGGCATCGTCAACATGGCAGGCCGGATAGGCGTCGGCGTCGCCGACTTGGTAACGATTCCGCTTCCGACCAAACCCATCGCATATCCTCTCTATGTTTGGGACGATTTCGACATCGATACGACCTACGGCGAAGCTTACCGTCTCTACCAATGCACACCGAAACCGAAACCCATCGTCCAAACCCCGGAACCGGAGCCCGTCATTGAGCCCGAACCGGCGGTATTCACTCCGCAGCCAATAGAGACACCGAAAGTCTATCACGACACCACACGTAAAATAGACCAGTTATTCAAAGAAGAAATGCATAAATAACGAAACCAGGAGGAACCGAGCATTAGGTGTTCCGCCGACTGTTCTCACGATCTCGGTCTTTGAATACTAGAGTATATGCACACAAAAAGCATCGGGACTCTTAATAAAACCAATATATCATGTCCGCCGATAACCCTCTTTGCTTAGCCAAATTGCACTCATCCGAACGTGTACAGCACTTTCATTTTCCGGGCTGATTAATAAATTTTCACGACCTACTATGAAAGTGCGGACCGAACTCCTCATAAAATAGAAAAGATATTTATGACCACACCCTAAGCACTGCCGAAATTTGAAGTGCGATGGTTACATATTCTTAGAGCGCTGTATACGTAACAGAACTGAAGTCTAAGCCGGAAATTCTTCCGACAAAGGCTTTAGTTTTACAGACGTAGACGATTGAATATTAAGCAATTCTTCTTCAACACCAGCGGCATGCGTCAATTCCGCGACATTTTGTTTAGTGAAAAATCCGTCGAAATCGCCAAATCGCTGCACATATTCAATGATTAATGACGAATGCTCTGAAGCACTTGAAAATATCTGCTTAATACCTTCTTCTCTCGAACCGATAACGTCCAACAAAAACTTTTTTCCCTGACGAGAAATCTCACTCACCACGTAGTCGATATTTTCCATGCCGTTATATTCGCCGTCATTAACACCGATCGCTAAATGATGCAGGCGAGGCCCGTAATTGCGGACAAAGGTTTCGGTCGGTGACGGTAACTTTTCCAAGTGATTGACAAAATATGGCGTATTGTTAGCCGTAAACACTTTTGCAGGACTATTGATCTCATCCGAAAAATGCACGCTTTTAGTCACATTAGTTGAAGAATTTTGGTCTTTGATATCGTATGAACCCCAATAAAAATAACTCGACAACGATAGCCATTCGAGAATCGCGGTTTCGCGATTCTGGCTATAAATACGTGTTGCCAAGTGATCGATGGGATTCAATAACTTGTCGATACCGAGCTCTTCCTGCAGCTCTTTGGCTTTCCGGTAAGCCGTTTGCACATCGTCTCGAATCTGGGAAAGCCCCAATGAATAGACTCTGATCTGGTTTTCCGGTCGCTCCATATAAGCGACAATATTATGGCTATAGGGAGAAGGCTTACTGATCGCCAAATTACCCGGCAGCTCCAATCGACGAATCTCATCTTGCGAAAAAAAGCGAAATTCACGCTCTTGTTGCAAACGCGTCACCTCGCTCATGTTTTCCACTCGAAGAATTTCACCCATATAACGACTGTTCGGCTTGCTCGCACCAATTGGGTAGACTTCATTCAAACTTCGAAAAATACCCATAGTCGATGAGTCTTTCACCTCCCTAATCAGCAGGTCGGGCGAATTCATATCGATACGCAAAATATGCGTCCAATGAGATTCGCTTTCCAGCGTCACGAGATAATGATAAGGCGTCATTAAGCAAAGTTCGCCGACATAGCGAATAGAGTGGCCAGGATCCACAGTGATCATTAGCGCGTCGATCTGCCCTATCATGTCGGTCAAACCAACACGATCCCGTTCGGTCAAAAGCTCGCGCAGATAATGTTCGAAAAAATCGGAATTCTCTTTGTCACCGTGGCGTGGGAAAGAAAGTGATTTCATGGTATGTCTTCCTGAAATTTGTTCTTGCATCAGGCCGTTACCGGCCCATTAAACAAATTTATTAAGCACAAGACATACCATATCGCGACAACACCTATTTTTATTCAATATCAATTACGTACAAAAAACCCTCTGAAACTAACGATTTGTTTATGCGTCAAGATTGTGCATTAGGATTTGGTCATAAATAACTTCCCTATTTTTAATGCAAGGTTCATGAAGATATTTGCACTAAGAAACGTTCACCTTATGTTTATTCCATAAATGCCGGAATAACTCGGCTAAACAAAGAATGATCAATCCCGTAACTATCCCGACCAAACCTTCGTAAGCTTTCTCGTGCAAATCCAGATAACGCCATAATATGGCGACCGCCAAGCCGCTCGCGACTGCAGCAAGACTCGCGAATTGAGTGGGCCGCATTCCCACGCATAACACCAACAGTAAAGGCGCAAAGGCGCTTGCCAATCCGGACCATGCCATGATTACCAAGCTGAACACACTATGATTATTTGCTAAGGCACCGAGTAAAGCCAAGAATGTCACGACAATGGTTACCCCTTTGATCAAATACTGGTTTTCGATTTGATGAGGCAAGATGTCGTGAGTCAACGCCGCCGAACAGCTTAACACCACCGAATCGGCAGTGGACATAGTGGCTGCGAATAAACCCGCTAAAATCAAACCGACCATGGCTGGAGACAACAACTCCATAGCCATCGTCGGTAACGCCAACTCGGCATCGAAAGCCTCCGTATCGACCAGATAAATGCGGGAAAGCAGCCCTACGCCGGTGGCCGCCAAGTAAAACGCAATATACCAAAGGTAATACCACAAACGTGCTTTGTTCATACTGGCGGTATCGTCAAGCGTCATGAAGCGCACCATGATATGAGGCTGACCGATGACCGACAATCCGGCAAAAAGCCAACTGATTGCGAATAATAAACCGCCGGCAATACCCGGCAAGGCCAAAGACTTAGGGAACCAGTCTAAAAAACCGTCAATCGCTTGCATTTGCATTAGGGTCGATTCGATCCCACCCAACGCCTGAGTGGCTGTCACCAATAACACACTCATGGCAACGATCATCACTATCGACTGCGCAGCATCCGTCCAAATAGAGGCTCGAATACCGCCCGCGAAACAATACAAGGTAACTAATACGCTACCCATAACCGCTCCTGCCCATGACGGCCATCCGAAAAGTACATGCAATGCCTTACTACCGGCGACCAGTTGCGCGCTGGCGTAAGCCAATAGAAAAACCAACGAAATCACGCCGATAACCCGTTGCAGCGCCGGCTGATTCCCCCCTGCGCTCCAGACGCTAAGCACGCCGGCGTAACTGACTTCACCGGTGGTTGTGGCCGCTGCCTTAAGTCGTTTATGCACCAATAGCGATGCTAAAAAATCTCCGGCAATCCATCCTATCATTAACCAAATGGCAGCGAGTCCGGTGACATAGGTATAACCGATAACGCCGATGAACATATAGCCACTGTTATTCGTAGCCACCGCCGATAAACCAACCAGCCAAGGTTTGACATTGCCGCTGGCCAAGTAATAATCCTGCTTGGTGCCACGGCTTTGCCAGAAGGATGCTAAGCCAATTAGCGTAAACAGCAGTAAAAAAAAACTAAACGAGAGAACCATTAATACTCCTATCTGGCCAAAAAAAACTCTAATTTTCAGGAGGTGCAGGGTATTCGAAAAAGGTGCAGGAGAGTGCTGCTGAACAGACGCTCCTCGCATCGTCACCAAATTTGAACGCTTTTTCAGCATGAACCTAAAAGAGCTGCCGGTATTTGTTGTAGATCGTTCTTGCTGGGCCAAATCAAATAATGAAGGACTCAAGACAAACGGCAGTTTGAGGCACTCAACTGCTCTTATTACTGTGAAAGCTCGAAGATTCGAAGTCTTTATCTAATTTTTCGATATGAAACACAATGCCGGCTCTCCCACTTTCATTTTCCGGGGCGATTGCCAGGCATTCATGAACGTAAGAAATAAGGAATTAATCCCGTTTGAGTCATTTGGCTATGACCTGTTACGAACACCATCAGACTTGTGTTTATCAACAGAAGACAGAAGTTAATGAGTGTTATCTTCGCCGGGCAACAACTCGATAAACGGCTCAAAGTCTTTTAAGGCCTGCAACGCAGGGTCATCGGCAAACTTATCGCGATAATCCTCAGTGCGTTGCAGCGCCTCGGATAAACAGTTAACGGCCTCTTCATATTGATTCAATGCGGTATACGCACAAGCCAATTGGTAAAAAGCATGGCCGTTTTCAGGGTCGATTTTCAACGCTTGCTGACATAGATTGACAGCCCACTGCGGCTCCCCCATATCGAGTACCGCATCAGCCTTATAAGTCAATGCTTCGCAATCCTCGGGACGCAATTTTAAAATTTGATCGTAGATGGCGATTTTATTGGCCAAACTACTTGCTTGCCCTGCCCTGAGCCACAGTGATTGCACATCTTGCGTCCGCTCGATATCCTCGCCGATTTTCTCAATCAATTGTGCTTCTTTGTTGAGTTGTTGCTCGACAATTGCCAAACGCTCTTCGTATTCATGGACCAGTTTCGATACTTTCTTATCCGCCATGGACTGTACACGCTCTTTGATATCTCTGAGCGAGGTCCAACCCAGCAGCACCAAAATAGTACTGGCACCGGCAATCAAGTAGAAAAAATAAGTGACTGTATTGGTGGCGTAAGTGACGCCTCTATCGACCGAGCTGAGCTCTCTATCCACAATTTGCTGAATCAGCTCATTCCTCTGCGCTGCCATGTCCATACGCAACTGCTTAAGTTCATCCAGCATATAGCGCTCGATGAACGGACTATATAAAGGCTTATCCAAAGACTCAATCGCATCTAAGCGCTCTTGAACCTCTGCTTCATCGTCGACAGCCTCGCCCATCACGGAACAAGGCGCCAGCACGATCAACACCATTAACATTCTAAGCATAAATCGACTGGTCGGCAGCAGCGATAAAAGGCCGCGGCTCAATAGCACGTATAGCCTTGCGACTGCAAAGGTATTCGGGACGAGGCGATAAACCGCAAAACGGCCATGTCACTCGATTACTGATCGCGTTATAGACGAAAAAGACATTCGAGCGAGGCCATGGGGTGATATTACTATTCGAACCGTGCATGACATTGCTGTCGAAAATTAAGACACTGCCGGGTTTTCCGATAGCCGATACAATGCCGCCATCGGCAACCAAGCTAGCCAAGCATTCATCGCTGGGTATGCCATACTCCTGCTTTTTCAACGAGACTGAATAATGATTCTCCGGCGTTTCTTCTTTGCAAACGACAAATTTTTTATGTGATCCGGGAATCAACATTAAAGCCCCGTTATGCTGGTCGTTTTCAGTCAGAATAATGGACATACTGAGCGCACGCATTCTGGGCATGCCGTCTTCAACATGCCAGGTTTCAAAGTCGGAATGCCAATTAAATTCCTTACCACGAAAACCCGGTTTATAGTTTAAGCGCGACTGATGAATGTAAACCCGATCATTCAAAAGATGCTGGGCCAACCCCGCTAAACGATTATCGGCAGCTAATCTTTTAAAGACCGGACTGATCTCATGAATTTTAAAGAGTGAACGGATTTCGTCGCTGGATAATTCAGTTATCGCTTCCGCTGAGGCTTTTATCTCTTTATCGTCATTCAAACGATTGAGTTCTTGCCTGAAACAATCGACTTCCCGCTCATTAAAAACATTATCAAGAATAA
Source organism: Methylotuvimicrobium sp. (assembly GCF_050611805.1). Taxonomy (NCBI): domain Bacteria; kingdom Pseudomonadati; phylum Pseudomonadota; class Gammaproteobacteria; order Methylococcales; family Methylococcaceae; genus Methylotuvimicrobium; species Methylotuvimicrobium sp. Next base: position 15,868 of record NZ_JBNGHF010000013.1, on the reverse strand, counting down.
GAAAACCCTGTCGTTCATAACGAGCTTGCAAGTCCTCGGTAATAAGGCTTGGGTTAGCGGTTTGAGCATAAACCACAGGGTCTACGCGTTGAATTATTTTCGGTTTATCACCGTTACGAGATTGATAAACATCTTCGCTTTGTTCGGACTGTTCGGCTTTCTCGGTAATCATTGAACATTTAACCCATATTGATTAAAGACTTCACGACAACAGATACCCCCGGTCATCGGTCATTCCCAACTTACGCAGGGCTTACCCGTACATCTTAAGTTTATTGAAAAAAGACGGTTAAACCATTCATTGCTCGACTGACTTGCCATGAATGGCTTAACCATGGACGAAAGTTGACTTGCGACTCGCCTTAATCCGCTACCGCTCTAGCTGTCAACTCATAAGCACCTTAAGCATTCGGTCATAAATAACTTCCCTATTTTTGGAGGGTTCGGCCGCTCGATTGGCAGGACGCCGTGAACCCACACCTCATACCTTCATAAAATCAGCCCTTTTTTGAGTACAAAAGGAGTAATGTATCGTTTTGGCCAAACTGAAGAAGGGTTTCAGCAGCACCATCAGGACGCGAGGCATATTGCAATTCCGTGATCATGAACCTCCACCAGATGACTATGCAAACTTTTGATCGCGTCAGTGTAGGCATCTTCATCTATCACAAACTGCATATCGACTTGACGCATTGACTGATGCATCGCCAACACGCTGATCTGTTTCTCTGCCAGTGCCGAGACAGTTTTAGCCAGAATACCGGGAATTTTCATGTCACTGCCGATGGCGGAAACAATCGAAACTTTTTGCTGATTGATTTCGGCATCCGGATAGGTCTCTTGCAAAGCATCGCGGATGCGGCGGATTTTTTTCAGACTGGCAGATAAATAATGGGTAATGGTATTGGCATTAATATCTTTGGAAACAATATGCGCTCTGAAGCGACGGATCAGCGCCAGGATTTCCTGATCGTAATTGTGGATCTCGCCGGCCATGTTTTGATCGAATACCTCGAAAGCATAGACGCCTTTACACCCGGCAATAATTTCCACACAAGGCTTACTGCTGACATAGTCGCCGGTAATCAGCGTCCCGGCATGATCCGGCTCAAAGGTATTTCTGACGCGAAGCGCTATCGCGTTCTGACGCAAGCCTTTTGCTGCCTTGGGATGAATCGCTTCCATGCCCAGGTTCGCAAGCTGGTCGGCCACATCGTAATTGGTACGGCCAATCGGCACGGCCTTGTCTTCACCTACCAGACGCGGATCTGCGCTGCTGAGATGAAATTCCTTATGAATGATGGCTTCATCCGCCTCTGTCAGCACCGCAATCCGGCTAAAAGTCATTTCACTGTAGCCCCGATCAAACGTTGACATCAACCCGTCAATACTGTGCGCATAGCCTGTGGCAATTGGTAGCTGCTGACTCAGATCGATCTCAGCAAAGGCTTTTTTAATGCGTTCGTCGAGCGTCATGTGTTTATCGGTCTGCCAACCGGTCAGATCGACAAAGACTGCGTTAATACCGTCTTGTTGCAGCAACTGGACAGTGTTCCACGCACTGTGCGCCTCACCGATACTAGCCAGCATTTCCCGAACGGTAGAAAGATGTGCATCCAGTGAAAAATGACCATGCTGACAAAGACGCTGCAAATCGGCCAGACAGCGTTCCGTGTCATCAAGCCGTTCGCCAATGAACGCGTCGGCTTTTTTGATGGCCTCAGCAGTGTCAAAAATGTTGGCATTGATTGCAAACATTTCTTGCTTAAGTGTTACCAACGAAGCCTGCCAGCCGGCATCGTTTAGACTGTTGGCAAACTGACCATAAATTCCGGCATGACCGTTTTTTTTGTGCTCCAGCAACATATCGGTGATGCCACCGTAGGCGGAGACCACAAAAATACGCTGATACAGATCCTCACGATGGACAGGCTTGAGAATGATATTGTCGCGCACTGCGACATAATCACTCATGGATGTGCCGCCGATTTTTTCAACGGTGTGAAACGTCATAACGTCCTCTCTTACTTCGGGCATGCCGAGGGCCTCTACCGCCCTGCCATGATTGAAAATTAGTCACTGACTGTTTCGGCTTCCAGTTCATAGGCACCTTCTGCGTTGTGTACTTCCTTGCCGTTTAGAGGCGGATTAAAAACACAAGCCAATTTCAGTTCCTTGAAGGCACGCAGAATATGCCGATCGTGTTGATCCAGGTTATAGAGTGTGCCTGGGGTGATAGAATACTTCTTGCCATCGTCCAGCGTTTCCACTTCGCCTTCACCACTGATGCAATACACCGACTCTAGGTGATTCTGGTAATGCATGCGAAAATCGGCACCGGCAAAAATGGTGGTGATATGAAAGGAATAGCCCATACCGTCATCCTTCAGTAGCATTCGGGTGCTTTCCCAGTTGCCGTCAGGTGAAACGATGCGTCTGTTAGTCTGCTGTGCGTCTTGTAACTGTCTTACGATCATTTTAGTTCTCTTCAGTAGGTTCTCGAATAGGCTGGTTGGCTCAGCGGGCTTTAGGATTTCGTGAAAAATAACTTCCTGGAGCTATGAGTTTTGTAGCGGGTTCAGTAACTCGCTTGACAGGACGCCGTGAACCCAGCACCTAAATTATGCAAGACAGTTACCATAGCCAAAAGGCTATGGAATTTAGGTGCTGGGTGAATACGTCCGTGTAGTCTTGACGGCGGATTTCCCTGCCGCCGACACCTGTCAATCGAGTTACCGAACCTGCTTACCGTGCATTAAAAATAGGGAAGTTATTATGGCCGAATCCTTAGTGACCCGCTTTGCTAACCTCTTTACTGACTGAGTAGTCGCCTTCAAAAAAGTCTTTTCCTTCTGGGATTGTGTCTGCTTTATCACAGACCTCTTTAATGGCTTGCTCCAGAATGTCGATGCCTTTTTCCAGCTCATCATCTGTAATAATCAGAGGGCACAAGAACTTCACGACATGATCGTCCGCGCCACTGGTTTCAATAATCAGACCTTTCTGAAAACATCTGCGGGTAATCTGACCGGCCAAATCACCGCTGACACAGTTAATACCCCGGAACATACCTCGCCCATGCGAGTTGAAATTACCCTCGCCATACTTGGCGACAATGACATCTACACGATCGGCAATGTACCGACCTTTGCGTTGGATATCTTTGGCAAAGCTGTCGTCTTTCCAGAAGTGATCAATAGCCGCCTTGGCAGTGACAAAAGCATGATTGTTACCTCGGAAGGTACCATTGTGCTCACCCGGCGACCATTGATCGATTTCGGGTTTCATTAACACGATAGCTAACGGCAAACCATAGCCGCTCAGCGATTTCGACAAGGTCACAATATCAGGATAAATTCCGGCTTCTTCAAAGCTGAAGAAAGTGCCGGTGCGACCGCAACCGGCCTGGATATCATCAATAATCAGCAACACATCATGCCGTTTGCAGATTTCCGACAGGCTTTTTAACCAAGTCATTGAGGCGGCGTTGATACCGCCTTCGCCCTGAACCGTTTCAACGATGACGGCAGCCGGCTTATCGACGCCACTGCTGGAATCCGACAGCATTTTGTCGAGCAAATTGGTGGTATCGAAATCATCACCCAGATAGCCGTCATAGGGAATACGGGTTGAGCCATGCAAGGCGATGCCGGCACCGCCACGATGAGTAGAATTTCCGGTAACCGACAGTGATCCCAGCGTCTGGCCATGCCAACCATTGGTAAACGAAATAATGTTTTCACGACCGGTTTTTTTGCGGGCGATCTTCAGTGCTGCTTCAACCGCGTTGGTGCCGGTGGGGCCGGTAAACATCACTATGTAGTCCAAGTTCCGAGGCTTAAGGATGTACTCATTAAAGCTTTCCAAAAACTCACCTTTGGCGCGGGTATGCAAGTCCAAGCCCTGCGTGATGCCATCATTCTGGATATACTCAAGCAACTTTTCCTTAAATACCGGGTGATTGTGGCCGTAATTTAGGGAACCTGCACCAGCGAGAAAGTCCAGATATTCATTGCCTTCATGGTCATAGATTTTTGCGCCTTGGGCACGATCAAACACGCGTGGAAAAGCGCGAGCATACGAACGCACTTCTGATTCAATTTCTTCAAAGATTTTCATTCTAATTCTCTCCTGAGCAATATGGGATAATAGTGTAGTGAATTAAGCCTGAACCGCTTTGAACGGCCCAACCTTCACCAGCATTTCGGTTTCATGTTGATCTGCAAAATGGCGTGTCTTATCAAACATCACAGCACTGCCAATTTGGGTGTCCAGTTTTTTTGCCAGCCCTTCAAACAGGGCCCATGAGGCCTTATTATTCGGGGTAATGGTCGTCTCGATTCGGTTAATATCCTGATTGGCCGACCGCGCCAGTATGGCTAAGAGCATCCGCGTGGCAAGCCCTTGGCCACGGGCTTTTTCGCCGACAGCCACCTGCCAGACAAACAAGGTATTCGGACGTTGCGGAATACGATAACCCGAGACAAAACCAACCAACTCATCGCCAATTTTAGCCGCCACCGCCGTTTCAGAAAAATGGCTGCTCTGCAGCAAATTGCAGTACATCGAATTGGGATCTAGGGGCGGACACTCGCTAATCAGTCGATGCACCTGCGCTCCGACTTCGGCAGTAGGCTGACTAAGTGTAATGATCGGCAAGGCAGTTTTATCAGACAACATATAAATAACTCTATTATTTAGATTTCTGTGCAATTAACTCGGCTTTAACTAAATAAGCCGGTCTTGAATGTGATTTTTATGAGCCATTAGCACGAATATTCTGGCTTCATTGGAAAACATAATATATAGTACACTAAATATTTTAAATGTCCAGGCCGCGTACTTTTGCCTAAGATTAATTAGATGTCATATCAAATTACAGCAATGGCTTTGTAACGCGACGGAATCTTTATTAGCTAGATTGGTGATCAATGATGCAAAACCCGCAACCACACACACCCCATTCGCTGGATACGCTCGACTTAAATCCGGTTGAAAAGGAGCATTTGCTGAATCAAATTGAAGAAGTGCTGGTCGCATTACGCAGAGTCATACGAGCCACCGACTTACACTCAAAATATCTGGCAAAAACCACCAGCCTGACCGCGCCGCAGATTCTTTTATTGCAAACGCTGCGTGCCAAAGGTCAATTGACCATTGGGGAGCTAGCTCAGGACATGAGCCTCAGCCAGGCGACTGTGACAACAATTCTGGATCGCCTGGAAAAACGCCAACTGGTGTTCCGGCAGCGCTCCCAGACGGACAAGCGAAAAGTCCATGCATACATGACTGAGGCGGCCACGGAAATGCTAATAAATGCCCCTATCCCTTTGCAAGATCGCTTTACACGAGAATTCAGTAAACTACAGGAATGGGAACAGTTGATGATTATTGCATCACTGCAGCGTGTTGCTCAGATGATGGACGCGCAAGACATCCCTGTTACTAAAGAAGCGTTTGATTTTCCGGTTTAAGCTCTAATGATTCAGCTCAGCTGCAACCCGCATCACGCTCTTTCCCAAGCTCCAGTTTGGGAAAGACAACCCGGAAGCTCCCCCTTCGACAAGGCTCTCCTGAGCGCAGCCGAAGGGCTCAGGGCAAGAGCTTCCTGAGACCGACACAACCTCCGCACATTCTCAATCAACCCCGACTCGCTCGTTCAATCTTTCTTGATTGTCGGGAAGCTAGAGCTTCCTGAACAGGTTACCCAAGCTGGAGCTTGGGTAACAGCATAAAGGTATATTTAGCCTAGCTGCCCCCGAACATCAATAAACTTACTTAATGATGTTCTTTACTGTGAAAGTTCGTGGATTTAGACTCATTATCTAATTTTTCGATATACAAATCTCCGCTCTGGCAATTCCGGTTCCGGAGAGGGTGCGGTTGCTCGACCGGCAGGCGTCGGCGGCAGGGAGCCGCCGTCGAGCCTACATGGACGTATTCACGGCGTCCTGTCGGGCGAGTAACCGCACCCTCCATCACCAGAGAACTTTCATTTGCCGGGGCGATGACTAGGCCTTCATGAACGTTACTTTTTCAGCAAAAAAAACAAGCCCATGAGTGTCGTCAACGAGTAACTGAAGCCGAAGATGATCGATATCGCCGCACTCTCCTCTGCCGGTAAACCGGCAAACGATAAAACATATACGGCAAACATTTCTCTCGTCCCCCAATCCGAAATAGAAATAGGCAACAAAGTTAAACCGGCGAAAATCAGCGGTAATAAGGTAAACAGTGTAAACGGCAGCTTCGGGGCGCCCAAACCGAAAGCCGCCAATAAAAAGCCAAGCATCAACAATAATTGAATCAACGACGATAACTCATAATGCGACTGTCCGAGACTCATGACTTCACTGATTTTATTACGATCCATCAGGGCTCGAGTTTTCGTAGATAGCATGACTCTAAACAGAACAACACCAGAAATCGATAAGATCGCCAGACTTTGTAGCAACGTCGCAGCCGGAATCATTTCGGCAAATAGCGGCCAATTCAACGGCAAGGTCAGTAGCAGTATAAACACTAAAGCAACCAATCCCGACAAGCGGTCAAGTACTTGGCTACCGATCAGCGATTGATTATCCCCATAATCTTGAAGGACTTTGAACCGAGCTACTTCGGAAAAAATCAACGGCGGCCCGATTTGGCCGCTTAACGCACCAATCCATATTGCTTTCAAATAATCCGCATAAGCAGCCTCAACATTCAATTGTTGAGCAATGAGCCGCCATCGGTAAGCCATCAACATCAGCACGGCAATATGACAAACCACCAAGAGCAATCCAAACGCAGGATTAAAGCCACATAAAGTCTGCCAGAGTAAATCGCTATCGGTTTTATTCAGAATAATCACCAACAAACCGATAGCGACAAACCATCGAAAAATTACTGTTAGCCACTGTTTTGATTTATGCATCATATCCACCCACTATATTGAAGGAACAGCGTTTATCTTCAGCGATCAATGGACTGTAAGCTGTTTAGCCCAGCCTATCTAACTATCTTGAAGATACGCTCATCAACCCGAAAATGCATTACATCCCTGAAACTTTACCGTTGCCGAAAAGTAACAATCCGCCCTCCCAACACCTAGGAACCCGCCCTTTTATAATCATGACTCAAATTGAATGATCATGTTTTTCTCACCTATTATCATTGACTCGACAAGCAAAACGCTTCCCTACATAAACGTTCAAAAATCGTGAAGCTTTGTCCCCACGACCGGTTTTCAAAATATTGTCGACCCCGGAAACTGCGCCGTAACGCCGACTCGCTAATCAACCTTGCTAAATGAACGCGCAGCGCATCAACATCGCCGGCGACAAACAAAAAACCGTTGACTCCATGTTGAACAATTTGCCCGGCTGCTCCGGTCTCGGAAGCAACGATCGGCAGACGCATCGCCGCCGCCTCGGCCAGCGCGATGCCATAGGATTCGTAATGGCTCGCCGAGACAAAGACATCCGAAACGCGCATCAATTCCGCGACCTGCTCCGAAGTCAGAACACCTTCGTAATGAATGCGATCGAGTAGATTCAATTCGCCGACAGACTGCCAAAAACATTGCGTAAATTCCGTATTAACGCTATCGCTGCCGCAGAAATGCCATTGCCACGAACACTCGGTCAATCCCGCCAGCGCTTGAAGAATATCGAGATAGCCTTTTTCCGGCAATAAATTGGCTACCGTCAAAAATTGCACTATCGTACTTGTATTTTTTTGCACAGGTTCCGGCTTGAAAGCTTCGTCTATGCCCGGCTCGCATAAGCCGACCGATTTGCTTGGAAACCGTCTTTGAATCTCGTCGAAAACCTCTTGCCCGGTCGCAATGACAAAGCGCAACGACTCGATCGCTCGGCACTCAATCTCGCACCGAACGGCCCGATCGCGCGCCGCCACCAACGGATTCAGAGACGGCAAATAATGACATAAAAGACAACCGGGACTGTTCTTCAGAGTTTCAACCATGCCCGCCAACTCTTGCCAGAATAGACTATCCCAAATCAACAACTCGTAATTTTCCTGCCACTCTGCCAGTCGTTCGCGATCGATAGCCGAGACAGTGACCGAATGCAACGGAAAACGGCACAGGCGTGCTTGATGTAGTATATTCCGATTATAGAGATTACCCCCCGAGGTTTCGCCGAGGGGCGGATGCAACAACGCTATCTTCATCGCAACACTCCGAATGAATTCGATACCATGATAACGGAACCCTTGATACAAGCTAAATTGATTCGTTGGAGCAACCTGCATTCGACAGTCTTGTTAGCGGCCAGCACTGCAATGCTGCTGTTATCATGGCCTATTGTACTACTACTAGGCTCTGCGGCGTTTTCATTTGCCTGGTTCATTGTTCGCGGCCCAGGCAATTGGACATCAATAGGTCAATTCGGCCCGGCCAATGCCGTGACCTTGTTCCGCTTGCTGCTGATCTTTAGCTTGACAGCTTTCGCCGACCGGCCCGACTTGATAATTCTCCTGGCATTACTGATTCTATGCCTCGACGGCATCGACGGCTGGTTGGCCCGTAAATTCAATTGCACATCGGAATTCGGCGAATATTTCGATAAAGAAACTGATGCTTTTTTCATGCTGGTGTTGTGCTGGCTGATCGTGCTCGATCAACGCTTGAGTTTGTGGATACTCGTACCGGGATTGATGCGCTATGTATTCGTGTGCTTTTTAATGCTCGCAAAGCCGCCAGCCTACAAAGAACAACAAACAACCACAGGCAAAGTTGTTTTCGTCGTCACGATGCTGATTTTAATCGCCTGCTTTACCGACTATCCAACGATCTACCAGCCTTTGGCGCTAGCAATCACGTTGCTGCTCTGCTATTCGTTTATGGCCTCGATCCGCTTGATTTACCGCCCCGCCTGCAATGATAAATAAGCTTAAAACCCGACAAGCGGCCGATTCGGCCGATGTTCGCGCTTTTTTCGACCGCATCGCCGGCAGTTACAGCGAAGCGCACGGTCGCGCCGGCCGCCTTTTAGCTTACCGTCTTTCAATCATCCGGTCATTGCTCGGCAAACAACGCGGCGCATTGCTCGAAATCGGCTGCGGCACCGGCCTGCATTTATTCGAATTGGCCGGTCTATATGAACAAGCCATCGGCACCGATCTTTCGCCGAATATGATCTCGGAGGCCGACGCGTTGCGCAAACAGCATCCGAATCGTAAAACCATTCGGTTCACGGTCGACCCGGCAGAACAATTAAAGACTATCGAATCCGGGCAAATCGATACCGTACTGTGCGTCGGCGCCTTGGAACACATGCCGGACAAACCGAGAGTGCTTCGACAAATCGCGCGCGTCTTGAAACCCGGCGGCGAATTCATCTGCCTAACCCCGAACGGCGCTTATTGCTGGTACACAGCGATTGCCCGCAGATTTCGCTGGGACACCCGCCACTTGAGCAGCGACTGCTTCGTGACGCGTCAAGAGCTTTGCGGGTTACTAAACGACGCGGGACTGGCTCCGGAAACGATAGGCTATTGGACCTTCATCCCAAAAGGCGACATGCCTTCGCCTATTTATTGGCTGCTATCCGGTTTGAATGTTATCGGTGAAAGGCTGAAAATACCGGCCTTGCGTGGCGGAATATACCTAAAAGCAGTTTTTAAGGAGGGGCAAAGCAAGGATGCCAACAAGGCTGAATAATTCATAATGACGTGAAGTAGCACAATGCAAGGCGGATAATGTTCCTGTATTTTCCGCCTTCACTCCTCCTGCGCCGCTTAGCAATTGCCGAAGAACTAAATCAGTCTCCCACTAAACTCTCAGTGCGCGCCGAACGGACAATGGATGCTTAGCGACGGCCTGATGCTGATGTAAGCCGACTATTTCGCAGGTACCGCCTGATCTTTGATACTCGGCGCGAAAGTAATAGATAAATTCCAATACCGTGCTATCGATCAAATTGGCTTCACTCAAATCGAAAATCACTTGCTTGGCTTTAGGTAAAGTGCCGGCCATGCTTTTTAGCGCAAGAAAGTTTGAAAACACGGCGGCGCCATGGACCTGTACATGAAAAATGCCCGGTTCTTGCTCATCAATACGATAGGCGACCTGAAAAATCTGAGCAGGTTTTAGACCACGCAAGCCATGCAGCGCCAGCTCACAGACAATACCGATCAATACTCCCAGCAATAGATCTGTCAGTAAAATACTGATTAGAGTTATGATAAACACCACAAAATGGCCAAAACCAATACTTAAAGTTTTAGCAAACTCCATCGGAGAGGCGAGCCTAAATCCCGTATAAACCAACAATGCCGCTAATGATGCTAACGGAATCTCTTGTATCAGATTGGCGCCTAAGCTGATAAATAGCAGCAGGAATACACCATGAAAAAAGTTCGACCAGCTGCTTTGCGCGCCATAACTGATGTTTGACGAACTCCGCACGATTTCCGCAATCATCGGCAACCCGCCGACCAGGCCGCAGAGCGTATTACCCATGCCGATGGCCATCAAATCGCGGTTCAAATCGGAACAACCATGTTTGGGATCTAACTTGTCCACCGCCGCGGCGCTCAACAAGGTTTCTAAACTGCCGATAAGAGTGATGTTAAAAACGCAGAACCAAAATTTAGCCGTGCCGATCAGAGCAAAGTCCGGCAAATACAGCGCATCCATCGGATTGCTTGGAAGATTGAGCAAAAAAGTAGGACCGATTAAAAACTCGCTCTGTGTCAAAAACTGCGTTACTACAGAATGATAGCGGTGCACATGATCTAAATTGAAGTAATGCGTCAACAGCAAACCGGAAAACAAAACCCAAAGCGGTGCCGGTAACATACGACTGAATTTAAAAGGAAGACGAGGCCAAAAGATCATGACGGCTAAGCCGATCAAGCCAATCATCGCAATCGGGACATTCATATTGATCACTGCCCTCGGCAAAGCCATCACTTGTTGCACAATAGAGCCTGCCTCCGCCGGAACCCCAAGCAAAACATAACTTTGTTTAACCAGAATAATGATACCGATGGCAGCCAGCATCCCGTGTACTACCGAGGAAGGAAAAAAGGCACTGAGTTTACCCGCGCGCAATGCGCCCAGGGCAATTTGGATCAAGCCCGATAACACGATCGCCGCCAACGTATAGGCAACGCCGGCGGCAGTATTGCCCGCACCTAAGGTATGCACGGAATCCAACACCACTACGATTAAACCGGCCGCCGGACCGTTGATCGTGAGCTGGCTACCACTCACACGAGACACCAAGAGCCCACCGATGATAGCGGTAATCAGGCCGCTCATCGGAGGAAAACCCGAGGCCATCGCGATACCTAAACATAGCGGCAATGCAATCAGAGAGACAAAAAAACCGGAACGAAGGTCTTTATAGACAAGTGCTTGAGTCATGAGGGTTATGAAAAATAATAGGTTTATGATAACTGCCCAATAGACTATCCTTTCGGACCACTTTAATCTAATATATTATTTCTGTATTTTCGTTATATTTTATATATCGATACCGATAATACTGTCCCTTTCTCTCCTATGCTGCACTATTGAACAATCATGACCATCTTGAACTATCACCACCTTCGTTATTTTTGGGTCATTGCCAATGAAAACAACTTGACCCGTGCAGCAGAAAAACTGCACATCTCACAATCCGCACTGAGTATCCAGCTGCGTAAGCTCGAAGAAAGCTTAGGGCAAAAACTATTTGAACGCGAAGGCCGGCAGTTGATCTTGACCGAAGCCGGCCACATCGCCTTGGATTATGCTCAAGCCATTTTCCGCGCCGGTGATGAGCTGTTAAGCGTCATGCAGCGCCGCGAAGCTGGAAGCCGGCTTTTATTACGTGTCGGCGCAGTTTCCACCCTATCGCGCAACTTTCAGTTGGACTTGATTAAACCACTGCTGGCTTTGGAAAATATTGAGTTGGTGCTGCATTCCGGCAGCCTTAACGCCTTGATGCAGCAAATGCAGGAACATACCCTGGACTTGATCTTATCTAATCGTCCAGCTCCCGATGCCCTGGATCGAAACTGGCAATGTCATTTGCTCGATGAACAGCCAGCCAGCCTAGTCTGTCAAGCGCGAACGAGCCCGGTCAACTTTCGTTTTCCGGAAGATTTACACCATGCCGGATTATTCGTGCCCAGCATGGAAAGCGAAATTCGCACCGCTTTCGATTTTTTGCTCAACCAGGCCGGCGTTCGGCCCAAAATCATCGCGGAAGTAGATGACATGGCCATGCTCAGACTCCTGGCGCGTGAATCCGGAACATTAACACTGGTGCCGCCCGTGGTGGTACGTGACGAATTACTGAGCGGCCATTTAGTCGAATGCGTGCAGATCACGGAAGTCAAGGAACGCTTTTATGCTATCACCCCTGAACGACACTTTCCCAATCCGCTACTGAAAACCCTATTTCAGAATTTTACGCCCTCCAATCAAGGGAAATCAGAACAAAAAAAGGGGTCAGGTTGAATTATTAATTCAACCTGACCCCTTTTTTTGGGATACCCCACACCCTAAATCAAGTGAGAATGCTCAAACTGGGAATTGCTGGATATTGACCATGCACTTTGATCATTGGCAAATTTTCCTATAATATCCAGCTTTGTTTAACAACAGCGTTAATGATGTCGATCCTTGTCGCACGCCATTCAGCCAGTTTTGGCGAGTTTCGCATTAGCGCTCGAACTCAAACTAAGGAAAAAGACCATATCTGGCTATGTTGATGAAGTTGTCATTCCGTATGATCGCGACCTTGGACCGGTCCTATTCGAGCATTACGGCGCCGATACCGCAAGACGCGTCGCCGAACAAGCACCGATGAACGTGCTGGAAATCCCCGCCGGCACCGGCATCGTGACCCGTCACTTGCGCAACTTATTGGCGAAAGAAGCTCGCTTGACCGCAGTCGACATCAGCGATTCAATGATGGACGTGGCTAGGCAAAAGTTTCATCCGGGTGAACAGGTCACCTTCCAGAACGTCGACGCCACCGCCTTGCCGTTCGATGACGAAGCCTTCGATGCCGTCGTCTGTCAATTCGGCATCATGTTTTTCGACCGGAACAAAGGGTTTCGGGAGGTTTACCGCACCTTGAAACCGGGCGGCCGTTATTTATTCCGCGTTTGGGACTCCGAACGCTACAACCCGTTCGCCAGTTTAAGCTTCGAAGTTCTTAAACGATACTTTCCCTCGGACACCCCGCAGTTTTTATTCGATCCGGTGTCCTGCCACCAAATCGACCCTCTCAAAGAACAGTTGATTCAGATCGGCTTCGACCCTGTGGTCATTTCCGTGCAACGCCATGAATACGATATTCTCGATGTGACGGCGTTCGCGCGTGCCTTGGTGTACACGCCGGTGATCTTCGAAATCAGAGACAAGGGCGGCGTCGACCCTGAGGACATCGTGACGGAATTGGCCGAGGCCTTCAAAAAAGAGTTTGGTTCAAGCCCGATGCGCTATCCGATGCAAGCGATTCTGTTCGAGACGGAAAAGCCTAAGATTTGATAACCTTGGCCCTAAATTCGGCAGTTTAAGCATGAAGCCCATAAAGTTTTAATAGCTTATCCTAAGCCTTTTAGGGGAACAAAAATGAACTGGATAGGCAAAATAAGCCATTGAATTAACCTCTTATTCTTCTTGATTTTCATGGTGAACTGCTTTTTCTTGTTTGATACTTACCCAAATACCGTTGTGCACACTATGAAAACAAAAAACTTTACCCCCAAGTCCTGTTTAGCGGCGCTGACGCTTCTTTTGACGCAAAACCTGTCTTATGCGATGCCTGGCATGGACATGCCGGCCGGCGAAAACGCAAAGCCGCACCCTTTAGCGCAAAGCATCGGCGAGCCGATCAACTCCTCGGCTTCGGAATTTGAACTAACCTACAGCGCAGATGGCAAAACGGTCGTTTTCGTTTCGACTCGACCCGGTGTCATCGAATCACAAGGCAATCCCTACAGCTTCGACATCTGGATGTCTCACAACGTGAATGGCGTTTGGCAAACACCGATTCATCTGGGACCAAGCGTCGACCCAACCGTGGGGCCGAACATCAATACCTCTGCCTGGGAGTTGGAACCGAGCCTCTCGGATGACGGCAACGCCCTTTATTTTACCCGCTACGAACCGGGCAATCTGTCGACCGGCGATCTCTACGTGGCGCAGAAAATCGATGGCGTCTGGCAACCGGCCAGAAATTGGAATGATGTGCCTGAACTGCCTAACCTCAACACGCCGACCGGCGAAGAACATTGCCCTATCATCGTATCGGACAGCCTGATTTACTTCAGCTACCAACAACCCGGAGTCACACAAGACAGCGACATCTGGAAAGTCGAAAAGAAAAACGGCGTTTGGCAGAAACCCGAAAGCCTAGGACCGAGGATCAACTCCCCTTACCGAGACCATCTACATTGGACGGGACTATCGAAGGACGGCAAAAGCCTGATCATCACCAGCACGCGTCCAGACATGGGCTCGCGTGGTGGACACGACGAATGGATTTCCTATCAAAATCCCCAGGGCGAATGGCAAGAGCCCTTGAACCTGGGCGACACCATCAATACCGCAGGCGAAGACATGTGCTGGGCCTTCCCGCCGGATGGCAAGAAATTTTTCGGCGGTTGGGGACCGCAAGGCTCCTATGATATGAATGTGATGTGGGTCAACAAAGACGACGTGCCGTTGCTCAAGAACTTCGATCCGATCGGCCCGCCTCCCAACTTACTAGCCAAAAACAAAGCAAAAGCCGCCAAAACTGATTAAATGTCCCGTTGTTCCGTTAACCATTAAGCGTCCCAGCCTAAAACAGGCCACTAGGTAATGCGCCTCTACTCGAAGGCGAAGACTGATTGCCAAGAATGGCATTAACCCAGCACCTAAATTATCTAAGATAGTTAACCATAGACAATGGATTATGGAATTTAGGTGTTAGGTTCATTACATCCATGTAACTCAGCAACTGCCGACGCCCGCCAATCGAACAACTGAACCTAGCACGAAATAGGGAAGTTAGGGTTCGGTCATAAATAACTTCCCTATTTTTAATGCAAGGTAAGCAGGTTCGGTAACTCGATTGACAGGTGTCGGCGGCAGGGAAAGCCGCCGTCAAGCCTACAAGGACGTATTCACCCAGCACCTAAATTCCATAGCCTTTTGGCTATGGTAACTGTCTTGCATAATTTAGGTGCTGGGTTCACGGCGCCCTGACAAGCGAGTTACCGAACCCGCTACAAAACTCATAGCTCCAGGAAGTTATTTTTCACGAAATCCTTATTTACGACCAAATCCTTAGGATTTTTAAACGCTTCCGGAAGCAAATGAGACTTGCAACGAGTACCTCGCACAAAGCCTATTTTTTCTTATAAAAATTAGAAGTATAGCAAGCCATCAGCGCACCTCTAACCATCGCGGCATCATCTTTTTTATACAGTTGACTCTCTTTATCGCTCATCGAAAACATGAGCCTTTTGGTTTCATCGGAAATATCCCTATTGCCGAAAACAGAATCGGCAACACAATTACAATACGACTTAGCCTGCTCGACAGGGCGCGCAAGCCCTTCCTTTTGTATACAACTATCAAGAAAAGTCGATTTTACCTGAGACATACCGCTATCCTCACCGCCGCCACCGCACGCCGACAAAGCGACCACCCAAACAGCCATGATAACTGATTTACTTTTACTCATTTCATTCCTTAATTGCTTAGGCCCAAATGTTTCAATATTAACAGCTCAGCCCTGATTGACTAACAAAAATCAAAATTCGGAAGAAAAAAGGGATCAGGTTTAATTAATAATTAAACCCTACCCCTTTTCGGCCTGAAGGCATTCCACGACATCAGTTGGTCTTACATTCCGACAACGGCAGCCCGATG